>DUPR01000035.1 GCA_012838205.1 Methanobacterium sp. | reverse complement strand
TGTTGGTGGTGGGTATGTTTGTTCCGGTGTTGGTTTTTAGTTGGATGTTCATGGTTCCTGGTTTTATGGGTTCGTTGAAGGTGGTGGTTATTATTTTGTTTATGGGTACGTTGACTGCGTTTCTGGCTGGGCTTCCTTTAACTGGTTTGGGTGGTGTGTTGTCGGTGGTGAAAGAACGGGTGTAATAAGCTACTGGGTTTAATTCAGAGTCAACCAAACATCCCTGATGAAAGATTATTTTGTAAGTTGTGGCTCGTACCAGTGGATTTACAGGACTCATTGTTAGAACATTACCACTTATGGATATGGTTATAGGTATCACTTTCCCAGCACTGTTTTTTAATTCGATCAACATATTTCCGGGGAAAATTGGTTCTGTGAATTTGGTTGTGATAATCTTATCCACTGGAACATTAACCGCACCTCTGGCAGGACTGCCTGCAGCTGGTGTGGGTATGAATAATTTTTTAGGGGTGAAACTGGAAACCAACAGCCCATATCTGAACATGGCAAAACCTTTTGAACCATTGCTCAAAGCTATCTTAGCATCACCTTCTAGTTCAGCAGGAGAAAGGGGAGTAGGTTTGCTGTCACTTCGATAAGCTTGTAAACCAGTTACTATTACTGTGTTGGAGTGTTCTACAATCCATTTAGTAGTGCTACCAATCCATGCAGTGTTTTTATGGTAATTGCCTTTATAAATCATGGGTGTCATAAAATTGAGGTAGGGGGATAGTCCAGCATAGCTTTGCCCGTAATAATATTCGTTAACACTGCATTCAGGCATCACTGCAGCTGAAAGTAATAAATTAGGATTTTTACTATTAACCAAGTTTTTTACAGAGGAAACAAATTTATTGATGGTATTGGTGCTGAATGTTACACCATATTTATGGGCTGTTCCTCCGTATCTAACATAATCCAGGTGAATACCATTGACACCGGGACAAGTTGTAATTATATTATGAATAAACACCCTAACACTCTGTTGGCGCGTGGTGTCATGAGCTGCTATCCACTTCCCATTTACATTGACGAAACAGGAAACCCAAGCGTGAACACGGATGCCACTGCCTTTGAATTTTTTAATAAACTGGTTCAATTGAGATATCCCTTCATTACTATGTTTTGTGAAAACAAAAATATCAGTATAACCTGCTTTTTTTAGGGCAACTGGGTTAATTGAATTATATGATGTGGACCAGACCCATAGGGCAGCAATGTTTTCTAATCCCGCATTTGAAGAGCTTGATTTATAAGTGTTGTTTGAAAGTGCTGGTTTTTCTGCAACACCAGTTTCGTTCTGGGAAAGAATATCGGTTTCACTCAGACTATTCGTTGTATTATCAGTTAGATTATCTGTTGCAAACCCTACGTTTGCACTAAAAATAATTACCATGCTAAAAACTAATGAAATATATAATAAAGACTTTTTACTAATATTAACACCCCCTCCCTTAAAAAAACAAAATATGGGATGGTCACTTGTAGACCAATATAATATATGAACTTCCATGGGTATAAATTAATTAGTTTTCAATAGGCCATTTTTTTAAAAAAAAGTTACGAATAATATATTTGATTGTTCAATCATTTATTTTGACAAGAATCCCTCAGAATATTCTTATCCCTTAACCTATTTTCTTTAATATATTATAGTCCTACTTGTGAAGACTTGCCAACTTTTTTTTAAATTTAATGTTTCAGAAAATTGAGTATGGATCTAATCTATATTACTATCTACAAATAGTAGGCAGTATATATTATATGGATCAAAAACAGAAATTTATGAATGTCAGTTAAGAATATTTCACTTTTTATTCCTGCTTCCTTTTTGAAAGAAACAAAAGATTTAAAACTAAAGACCTACAAAGTAGGGTTGATTGGCAGATCAGCCGCCCTGTTTCGGGTGACAAAAATCGTTGTTTACAGCGATACACAAGACCCCGAAGACCGGAAAGGGGTAAAGTTTATTAGTGATATCCTCACTTATATGAATACTCCCCAATACCTTAGGAAAAAGGTATTTCCTATAACCCGGGAGTTGCGGAACGTTGGAATACTACCCCCGCTTCGAACTCCTCATCACCCCACTGGAGAACTCCGTGTCGGTGATTTTAGACAGGGACTTACATTGAAAAGGATAAGGAAGGGTACCATTGTTGATATTGGTGCCGACCGGGAAGCGTTGTGTAAGGAAAAGCTCAGCGTAAACCGGGTTTTAAGCTTTAAGGTAGATAAGTTAGGTAAAGAAATAATTGTCACCCCTGATGAACCTGAGTTCTATTGGGGTTTTGAAGTACTTTCTACTTATAAAGGTTTAGATAATAGCATAGATTTGTTAAAACCACGACCAGACATGGTGGTGGGCACATCACGCTATGCTGAACCCATCACTTCTGTTTTGAACGAAGTAAGAGAGGGGTTAAGGGGCTCCAAACACTTGGCTATTTTGTTTGGTGGTCCGTATTCGGGCTTACATGAGTTAATGGGCAATCCTGAGGAATTATTAGACCTCGAGGTTAATACCATCCCTAATCAGGGGACTAAGACTGTAAGAACTGAAGAGGCAGTTTTAGCTACTTTATCAGTATTTAATATGCTAATGGATTAGTTATATGCTAATGCTATAACCGGGACCATAGTGGCTGACTTAGCAAGGGCTAAGGAAGCTAATTAAATTTTGATATGGATAATGCATATTATATGCATTAAAGCTAGTGATAGTAAGCATTGATAACAATTATTAATCTGCAATGCGCATTAGGGCTATTTGAAATGCTCTAAAGTAATTTTATATTCACATATTTGGAAAAGTGGAAAATCTATAATTAAGGAGGAAATATTAGATGGCTAGACATCATCAACCTAGAAAAGGATCAGTTGCATTTAGTCCTAGAAAAAGAGCAGCCAGGGAATCACCCCACATAACATCCTGGCCCGAAAGCGAAGAGCCGGGTCTCTTGGGATTCCCAGGTTACAAGGTGGGCATGACCCATGTAACAATGCTGGATAACACTAAAAATTCACCCACTGAAGGGATGGAAATATCAACTCCAGTAACTGTGGTAGAAACACCCCCAGTAGTTGTTTTCGGTATCAGAGCATACAAGAAAACATCCAGAGGAATCAAAGCCATGACAGATGTCCTGGCAGCTGAACTGGACCAAGATCTAAAAAGAAAAATCAGCCTACCTAAAGAATACAACACCGAAACTCAACTTGCCGAGCTAACCGAAAATCTGGATAACGTCGTTGAAATTAGAGCATTAGTACACACCAAACCCAGACTGGCCAATGTTCCTAAGAAAAAACCGGAAATAATGGAATTTGGAGTAGGTGGTTCCAGTCCGAAAGAAAAACTGGATTACGCTGTCAATGTTCTCGGAAAAGAAATTAACCCTGCCGATGTTTTTGCCGATGGTGAACACACCGATGCCGTGGCAATCACCAAAGGTAAGGGATTCCAGGGAGTCATCAAACGATGGGGTGTCCGTATACAATACGGAAAAGCCGCAAGAAGTAGTAAAGGACGGCATGTGGGTTCAATAGGGCCATGGAGTCCTGAACGTGTCATGTGGACAGTACCCATGGCAGGACAGATGGGATACCATCAACGCACCGAGTACAATAAGAAAATCCTCAAAATCGGAGAAGCTGACCAAGTTGATGAAATAAACCCAGAAGGTGGATTTGTAAAGTACGGTGTAGTGAAAAACAATTATTTACTTCTTAAAGGATCATTACCAGGACCCTCAAAGAGACTGGTCATATTTAGAAAAGCGATTCGACCACACGGAAAACACGACGATGCTCCGCAAATATCATATATTAGTACGGCCTCCAAGCAGGGAGCCTAGTTAGGATTAAAGAGTGATGGGAATGAAGAAGATCAATGTTTACTCATTAGAAGGTAAAGTAACTGGTGAAATGGAGCTTCCAGAGATATTCAGTGAAGAATACCGGCCGGACCTCATAAAAAGAGCCGTCCTATCTGGACAAAGTGCTCGTATCCAGCCCTGGGGAACAGACCCCATGGCCGGTAAACGAACCACCGCCGAATCATTCGGTGCAGGCCGAGGAGCAGCCATGGTACCTCGTGTGAAGGGTTCAAGACACCCTGCAGCGTCCAAGGCAGCATTCGTCCCCCATGCAGCAGGTGGTAGGAGAGCACACCCTCCAAGAACTGCCCGAATAATCCACGAAAAGATAAATAAAAAAGAAAGGAAATTGGCCATACGCTCAGCCCTAGCTGCTACCACAAACCAGGAACTAGTCCAGTCCAGGGGACACCAGATTGAAAACATCCCCCAGATACCATTTGTAGTGGACGATGCCCTGTGCAGTGTCAAGAAAACCAAAGAAACTAGAGAAATTTTCAAAAACTTGGGAATAATGGATGACGTGGTTCGGGCCAAAAACGGTCGTAAAATACGTGCTGGTAGGGGTAAAACCAGGGGACGAAAATATAAAACACCCAAAGGCCCATTATTGGTAGTGGGAGAAGATAAAGGAATTAGTTTAGGAGCCAGAAACCATCCGGGAGTAGATGTGGTGGTTGTAGATAATATCAATGCTGAACTACTGGCACCAGGAACCCACCCCGGCCGACTTACCATTTACACTAAATCAGCCATAGAAAAAGTGGGAGAGTTATTCCAGAACAGGTAGGTGTCATGAATGGATCCTTACAACATATTGATCAAACCACAGTTAACTGAAAAAAGCATGAATGCTATTGACTACAAAAACGAGTTAACCTTCGTGGTCCGAAGAACTGCAAATAAGCCAGAGATAAAGCAGGCCTTCCAAGAATTATACGATGTAAAAGTAGTGCGGGTCAACACCCAGATAAACTCCCGCGGTGAAAAACTAGCCTACCTTAAACTGGCTGAAGATGAGAGCGCCGAAGACATAGCAGTTAAAATGGGCGTATTCTAGAGTGTAGGGAGGATTAATAATGGGAAAACGATTAATAATTCAAAGGAGGGGAAGAGGAACCCCCACCTACCGAAGTGCATCACATCGCTTCAAAGGAAAAATACAGTACCGTTCATATGATGATCTAGAAAAAAATGGCAGTCTCAAAGGAAAAGTAGTGGACATAATCCACGACCCCGGTAGGACTGCACCGATAGCCAAAGTAAAGTTCGAAAATGGTGAACAAAGACTAATACTGGCCCCAGAAAGTATAGCAATCAACGATGAAATTGCGTGTGGAATTTCCGCACCAATAAAGCCAGGAAATTCATTACCTCTTGGGGAAATCCCGGAAGGAACACCAGTGTACAACTTGGAAAACAACCCTGGAGACGGAGGAAAATTCGTCAGATCTTCAGGTACTTACGCTTCTCTTATCACCCATGATGTGGGCAAAGCCATTGTTGAACTCCCCTCAGGGGAATTAAAGGCTTTCAACCCCCTAAGCAGAGCCACCATTGGAGTGGTTGCCGGGGGAGGTAGGAAAGAAAAACCATTCCTCAAAGCAGGAAACCGACATTTCGCAGCAAAAGCTAAGGGTAAAAAGAGCATGGTTGTCAGCGGAATTGCAATGAACGCAGTAGACCACCCACACGGTGGTGGAAACAGACAACACCCAGGACGACCTACCACAGTATCCAGACACGCCCCACCAGGAAGAAAGGTGGGTTCCATTGCTGCTAGAAGAACTGGAAAAAGGAGATAAAAAATTCAACAACCCTTTTTCTCACAAAATCACCCATAAAATAAGGATAAAAAAATAAAGGAAATTTAAGGAGGAGGCTAATTGGCGAGGAAACAATTCAAGTATCGCGGTTACACCCTGGAAGAATTGCAACAAATGCCCCTGGATAACGTTATTCAGTTATTCCCATCAAGGCAGCGCAGATCCCTCAAAAAGGGATTTCTACCCAGGCAAAAAAAAGTACTAGAGAAGATACGAAAACTGAAAAAAGATAAAAACAAGGGTGGACGACCCCAAATCATCAAAACTCACTGCAGGGACATGATAGTCTTACCAGAAATGGTGGGCATGACCTTCGGAATCTACAATGGAAAAGAGTTTGTGGATGTTAAGATACAGCCAGAAATGATAGGCTGTTACTTTGGAGAATTCGCCGTAACCAGACAAAGAGTACAACACGGAGACCCCGGTATGGGAGCGACCCGTTCGTCCATGTTCGTGCCTCTGAAATAAGGAGAATTAACCATGGCCAAAAATAAATACGCTTACCAAGGAACGGGGAAAATAGCCAAAGCTACTGGTAAATCCCTTAAGATCTCTCCAAAACATTCAGTTGAAATTTGCAGAGAAATCAGGGGAATGTATCTGGATGAAGCCAAGGAATACTTGGAAGATGTAATCCAACTGAAAAGACCAGTACCATTCAAAAGACACAATAAGAAAGTAGGCCACCGCAGGGGACTTAAAGGATGGCCTGCTGGCCGTTACCCAAAAAAAGCAGCCAGCCAAATTCTAGATGTCTTAGAAAATGCCGAGGCTAATGCTGAATACCAAGGAATGGACACCGAAGATCTTAAAATAATCCACATATCAAGCCATCGAGGCTTCGTAATCAGAGGATACATCCCACGAGCATTTGGAAGGGCAACACCCTTCAACACACCAACCACACACGTTCAAGTAGTTCTAGGGGAGGCATAGAGCACATGATTGAAAAGGACTTTGTAACCGAGGGACTAAAAAGAACCAGAATTGATGAATACTTGGAAAAAGAACTAGACCGAGCAGGCTACGGTGGAATGGAAATACAAGTCACACCCCTGGGAACCATGGTAGTGGTCTATGCTGAACGACCAGGAATGGTTATTGGACGTGGCGGTAAAACTGTGCGAGCCATAACCAACAGCCTAAAAAACAATTACGAATTGGAAAACCCACAAGTAGAAGTAAAAGAAGTAGACATTCCAGAATTAAACCCTAAAATAATGGCTCACAAAATATCAGCCATGTTACAGAGGGGAATGCACTTCCGTAGAGTGGCATACTCCGCACTTAGAAGAATAATTGGAGCAGGAGCCCAAGGAGTAGAAGTAACCATCTCCGGAAAAATCAGAGGATCCCGGTCTGCCTGTGCCAAATTCACAGACGGATACATCAAACGATGCGGAGAACCATCAACTAAGTATGTTAAAGAAGGATTCGCCACAGTACAACTAAAACCAGGAGTTCTGGGGATTTACGTTAGAATAATGCCCCCAAATGTAACCCTGCCTGATAAAGTGGATATTATTCAACCAAAAGTACAAGAACCATCTGTTGATGTTTCAGAAGAACCAGTTGAAGAAATAACTGAAGGAACTGTTGAAATCCTCGAAGAAATAACTGAAGAAGCAGCAGAAGAAGCTGAAGAAGTACCAGCAGAAGAACCAGGAAAAAAAGCCGACATAAAAACTGAAGCTGCTAAAACCAAGAAAGCAGCCGAAGAAAAGGTTGAACAGGTTAAAGAATCAGTTGAAGAAAAAGCTGAGGAAATAACCAAAAAGGTTGAAGAAGCTGAGAAAAAAGCTTCTGAGGCAGCTGAAAAGGTTGAAGAAAAAGCTTCTGAGGTAGCTGAAACAGTTGAGGAGAAAGCTTCTGAGGTTAAAGAGGCTGCCAAAGAGAAGGTTGAGGAAGTTAAAGAAAAAGTTTCCAAAACCAAAACCAAAGCTGCTAAAACCAAGAAAACAGCCGAAAAGAAGGCTGAAGAAGCAGAAGAAAAAACTTCCGAAGAAGATAAAAAAGCTTCCAAAACTGAGTAAATTGTGAAAACACCCTAATAGGGTATCAATCCCTTGAAATCATCATAAATTATAAAAGGATGTATCAATATGGTTATATTAAGGAGCAAAGAGATACGTGAAATGGAAATGGAGGAAATCCAGAAAAAATTGGAAGAACTTCAAGCAGAATATTCCAACAACATTTCCAAGAGTGCAGCTGCGGGAGTTTACGAAAACCCCGGAAAAATCAAAGAACTCAAACGAACCATAGCACGTGTCAAAACCATAATTAACGAACAAAATAAGGAGAACTAAAATCGATGAAAGTCTGCGATGTTTGTGGTCTACCAGAGGAACTTTGTGTCTGTGAAGAAATTGCACGGGAGATACAGAGTGTAAAAGTCTATACGGTGAGAAGAAGATTCGGAAAGCTGATGACAATTGTGGAGGGAATAGATGAACACGATATTGACATCAAAGATCTCACCAAAGAACTGAAAAACAAATGTGCCTGCGGGGGAACGGCCAAAAAAGGCCAGATAGAACTGCAAGGAGACCATAAAAGGAGGGTCAAAGAAGTTCTAGCCAATATGGGCTTTTCTTCAGAAGACATCCAGATTCGTTAGATAAATGGGTTAACCCTAAAATTCATGGCTGATACCTGCTTAATATAAATAACAGGACTCCATCAGCCCACACCGGTTCACACGTTAACCGCCGGTTAATTCAAGCTTAAAGAGGCTAATTAATCATTAAATAAGCTCTCATAACAACCTGAACCATAAGAAATATCATCTTTGGTTATCATGGATGACAATACCCCATTATAATTGGATTAGTATGATAACTCCACAAAACATCATGAGACATGAACTGGTGGGACTGGAAGTTAAAATCATCCAAAGCTCTAATTGGGATTTAGAGGGAATACAAGGAAAAGTGGTTAACGAAACCAAAAAAACCATCACCATTGAAGATGGTGAAGGCAATGAAAAAATCATACCTAAAAGAAGTGCAAAATTCCATTTCACACTTCCAGAGGGAACAATAGTAGAAATTGATGGCAAGATAATAGTTTCTCGCCCTGAAGATAGGATAAAAAAGAGATTTAGGAAATATTGGTGATACTATGGTTGGTATTGAAGTTACCGAACCCAAAGAAAAATGTGAAGATCCAAATTGCCCCTTCCATGGGACTCTGCCTGTACGTGGTCAGATACTAGAAGGAATAGTCACCAGTGACAAGGCAGAACGGACCATCACCGTTGAAAGGAGTTTTTACAAATTCATAAGAAAATACGAAAGATACGAAAAGAGAAAATCTAAAATAAACGCCCATAAGCCCGACTGTATCCATGTGAACATTGGAGACGCAGTTAAGATTGCGGAGTGCCGTCCTCTTTCCAAGACCAAGCACTTCGTTGTGGTGGAGGTAAAAGGGGATAACAAATGAAAGCCACCACATCAAAAGTCAGCAAATCATTACCCATCGGAGCCCGCCTACAATGCGTAGATAACACCGGAGCCCGCGAAGTGGAAATAGTATCAGTCAAAGGATACAAAGGCGTTCGCCGAAGATTGGGTAGCGCCGGTGTGGGAGACATGGTTGTAATCACTGTTAAAAAAGGAACCGTGGACATGCGCCGGGAAATCACCACAGCCGTAATTGTCAGGCAGAAAAAAGAATTCCGCCGCGCAGATGGGCTTAGAGTAAAATTCGAGGACAACGCAGCAGTGATCATATCTCCAGATGGAGTTTTGAAAGGCTCTGAAATTAGAGGGCCAGTGGCTAAGGAAGCCGCCGACCGATGGCCTTCAGTGGGAAGTGCTGCCAGCATTATTGTGTAGGTGATTAGATGTCCAAACAACCAAGAAAACAGAGGAAATTCCGATACCAAGCACCATTACACCTCCGTCATAAAATGATGAGTGTCACCCTTAACCCAGAATTAAGAGAAGAATACCAAAGACGCTCCTTACCAATTCGCAAAGGAGATACTGTTAAAGTCCTGCGTGGTGACTTCAAAGACCACGAAGGCAAAGTGGAAAAAGTTGACACCAAACATTTCCGACTCATGATTGAAGGTATGAGTATTCAAAAACCTGACGGAAATCAAATTTACCATCCAATACACCCCTCCAATCTGATGATTGTTGAATTGAAAATGGATGATGAAGAACGAAGTGAAATAATAGAGAGGAAGGATTAAAATGGCCAAAATGGGATCAAGAAAACATCTAAAAAGATTTAAATCACCAGAACACTGGCCCATCCACCCCAAAGAGTTTAAGTGGACAGTGAAACCAAGTCCAGGACCACACTCCATTGAAGGATCATTACCCCTCCTGATCATAGTTCGTGACATACTCCAACTAGCGGACAACGCCCGCGAAGCCAGAATAATTCTCAATAACGGTGAAATTCTGGTTGACGGCAGAATCCGTAAGGATTATAAGTTCCCAGTGGGATTCATGGATGTTATCCAAATACCTAAAACTAAGAAAGCCTACCGGGTCTTGCCAGATGAGCGTGGAAGACTGGCACTTCACCCTATAGAAAAGGAGAATATTGATTTCAAACTATGCAGAATTGAGGATAAAACCACCATTAAAGGCGGTAAAACACAGTTAAACCTCCATGACGGTAGAAATTTCATCACTGATGGGGAATATAAAACTGGTGATGTTTTAGTACTCAATGTACCTGAACAGGAAATCAAGGACCACATTAAATTTGAGAGTGGAACCATCGGTCTCATAACTGGTGGTAAGCACATTGGTGAGAAAGGAACAGTTAAGGAAATAAACATTACTCACGGTTCAATGCCTAACACTGTACTAATGGAAACTAATCAAAAAACTTTCCAAACACTGCAGGAATACGTTTTCGTACTGGGTAAAGACAAACCAGTTATAACACTGCCTGGAGGTAACTAAATGAACCCCATGCAGCAAGTGCGAATCGCAAAAGCCACGGTTAACATTGGAGTTGGAGAGGGTGGTGAAAAATTGGCAAGAGCAGAAAAGCTTATCGAGTCCATCACCAACCAGAAACCAGTTCGTACCATTTCTAAGGTAACTAACCCTGAATTTGGTATAAGAAAAGGACAACCCGTAGCTTGCAAAGTCACATTACGTGGTGAAAAAGCACACAAATCCATTAAACTCATTCTTTCTGGAATTGACAATAAAATTAGCCCTAGGCAGTTTGACCGCCAGGGAAATCTATCTTTTGGGATAGAGGAACATATTGATATTCCTGGAATGCGCTACGACCCTGATATTGGAATATTTGGGATGAATGTTAATGTAACATTCGAAAAACCTGGTTACAGGTTGAAAAGAAGGAAAGTTCAGCGGAAGCACATACCCCACAAACACCAGGTCAACCCTGAGGAAACCCTGGAGTTTATGAAGGAAAATTTCCAGATTATAATAAAATCGGATACAGATGACGAATAGGTGATATATTTGCCCAGAAAATACGGAAAGGCATCCAGGAAATGTAGAAGATGCGGAGACCACTCTGCTCTGGTGAGAAGATATGGACTCATGCTCTGCCGGCAATGTTTCCGGGAACTCGCCCCTAAAATCGGATTTAGAAAATATAATTAGAGGTGACAAGATGACACTTATGGATCCTCTGGCCAATGCCCTTACAAACATGCGGAACAATGAGTTGCAAGGAAACGACCGATGCACAGTTACTCCTGCATCAAAAATGATTGGGCAAGTCTTGAGGACAATGCAAAAAGAAGGTTACATTGGTGAATTTGAATATGTGGACGATGATAAAGCAGGCAAATTCACTGTGGAACTAGAAGGAAATATCAACAAGTGCGGTGTGATAAAGCCTAGACATGCCGTGAAAAATGATGAATTTGAAAAATTTGAAAAACGATACCTACCATCAAAAAACTTCGGGATTATGATTGTAACCACCCCCGAAGGTATAATGACCCACTATGAAGCAAAAGAACGTGGGATTGGTGGAAGACTGCTGGTATACGTTTATTAAGGTGATATAATGGCTTTAGCAGTGGTTCTAAGGGAAGAAATCCCCGTCCCAGAAGGCGTGGAGGTCACTATTGACAAAGAAGTGACAGTTACTGGACCAAAAGGAGAACTCAAACGGAAATTCAAATCAAGAAACGTTTCCATCCGTCAAGAAGACGGGCTAGTGGTTTTAGAAACTCGATTCCCTAAAAAAAAGGATAAAGCTATGCTGGGAACCATAAAATCCCATATAAGCAACATGATCCACGGTTTAACCGAAGGATTCACCTATAAAATGAAAATTGTTCACGCTCACTTTCCAATGACTGTCAAAGCAGCCAAGGATAAAGTAACCATTGAAAACTTCTTAGGAGAACGATACCCGCGCACAGCTAACATTATCGGCACAGCCCAGGTAAAGGTTCAAGGAGATGAAGTGGTAATTACCGGTGTGAACAAGGAAGACGTGGGCCAGACCATGGCCAACCTCGAACAAGCCACTAAAATCAAGGGCAAAGACCCAAGGGTGTTCCAAGACGGAATATACCTGGTGGCTAAGGAGTGATCCGTATGAGGAAACCAAAATTCAGAAGACAGGAATGGCACCGGTACAAAAAGTTGGGAAAAAAATGGAGGAAAACCAGGGGTAAAACCAGTAAAACCAGAAGGTATGAAGGTCGAAAACCTGCCATGCCAACTGTTGGATACTGTTCACCCAAAGCCACCAAAGGATTACACCCCTCAGGATACAGGGATGTTCTGGTGTGCAACGCCAAAGACCTGGAAACCATAGACCCAGAAAAAGAGGCCGGAAGGATCAGTTCTACTGTGGGACTACGGAAAAGAGAAATAATTCTCAACAAAGCCCGCGAACTTAAAATTAAGATCCTGAATGAATAAAACTCTTCATTCAAGAAATCATCAATAGAATCAATATCCTAAACCGTCTACAAGAACAATAACCTGTCAGGACGGTTTTTAATAGGAGATAACGGGGACCATAATCCAATAGGATTGATGGTATAACTGGATTAGATAAATCAAAAGGATGTAACCGGATAAAATTACAGCATCCTAATAAAAAAAATCCTGAGCATCATATTCAGGATTTGCAAAAAAAAATATGTTTTAGATCAACCTTTTTTTAAAAGGTTGATATGGAGGTTTCTTTATGAATCTTACTACTCAGAAGAGACTAGCTGCAGACCTGCTAAAAGTGGGTGTGAACAGAGTATGGATAGACCCTGACAACCTGGAAGAGGTTTCCCGGGCAATAACCAGGGAAGGAGTTAACCAACTCATCCAGCAAGGATACATTAAAGCAAGACCCAAAAAAGGGATCAGCAGTTACCGTTCAAAAAAGATAGCAGAACAGAAAAAGAAAGGAAAAAGGAAAGGCAGAGGAAGCATAAAAGGAGCTAAAGGGGCAAGAAACCCTAAGAAGAAAGCCTGGATGACCACCATCAGGGCACTCCGAAAGGACCTCAAGGACATGAGGGATGAACGTGAAATTAACCGCACCACCTATCGTAAACTATACCGAATGGCTAAAGGTGGAGCATTCCGTAGTAAATCCTACATGAAAACCTACGCCAGAGACCATGACCTTTTAAGATAAACGGGGGATATTACATGGCACACGGATCAAGATATAAAGTAGCATTAAGACGTAGAAGAGAAGGAAAAACTGACTACGGAGCAAGACTCAAACTTATAGCATTAGACAAGCATCGTCTGGTAGTTCGAGTTACTGGTAATCACACCACCGCCCAGATTGTTGATGTAGAACTCTCGGGAGACCAAACTGTTGTTTCAGCTCACTCTCAGGAACTGAAAAACATGGGATGGTTGGCCAGTGGTAAAAACACCTCTGCAGCCTACCTCACCGGATACCTCTGTGGAAAAAAAGCAGTTAAAGAAGGCATCAACGCAGCAGTCATGGACATAGGACTCCAAAGTTCAACCAAAGGTTCAAGAGTTTACGCAGTCTTAAAAGGCGCAATAGACGCAGGCCTTGAAATACCTTACAAGGATGTTGTGCTTCCAGATGAGGATCGTGTCAAGGGAGAACATATTGTCCAGTATGCCAAATCATTGGACAAGGCAGACATGGAGAAGAAATTTTCCCAATACCTAGAAAAAGGACTTTCTCCTCTAGAAATCCCTGATCACTTTCAAACTATCAAGGAAAAGATCGAAAAAGAGGTATCATAATGAATGATTACAATAACGAAGAATGGGAGCCAAAAACCAAACTGGGACGCATGGTAAAAGAGGGCCAGATCACATCCATTGATGAAATATTCGATCGTGGCCTGCCCATTATGGAACTGGAAATTGTAGATTTCCTACTCCCAGATCTGGAAGAAGAGGTAATGGATGTTAACCTAGTCCAGAGAATGCACAAATCAGGACGAAAAGTTAACTTCCGAGTCATAGTGGCCGTAGGGAATAAGAAAGGCTACGTAGGCTTAGGACAGGGAAAAGCCAAAGAAGTAGGTCCTGCCATCAGAAAAGCAGTAGATGACGCCAAATATAACATAATCAAAGTCCGCAGAGGATGCGGAGACTGGGGATGCGTCTGTGGAACAGAACACACCGTGCCTTTTAAAGTGGAAGGCAAAGTCGGCAGTGTCCGAGTAACACTCATACCTGCCCCTAGAGGAGTGGAACTAGCTGTTGGAGATGTTGGAAAAACCATCCTCAGACTGGCTGGAATCAACGATATATGGTCTAAAACCAGTGGACAAACCCAGACCACCATCAACTTTGCAGGTGCAGTATTCGACGCTCTTAAAAAGTTGAGCATGGTAAAAGCCCCAACTAAAGACCTTAAAAAATTAGGCGTCATTGTGGAGTAATGGTGATAACATGATGATCGTACTACGAGTCAGAGGAAACACTGGGATCAATAAAGACATCAAAGACACCCTGGACATGCTCAGACTAACACGAATCAATCACGCTGTTCTGGTGCCTGATGATCCTTCTTACAATGGAATGCTCCGGAAAGCCAAGGATTACATAACCTGGGGAGGAATCGACCAGGAAACATTAACTCAGTTAATAGAAAAAAGAGGCAGACTCCCTGGAAGAGAAAGGATCACACCTGAAGCACTCGCTGAACTGGGAGATTACCAATCAGCAGAAGAACTATCAGAAGCCCTCATAACTGGGAAAACCACCCTGAAAGAATCTGGCCTAAAACCAGTATTCAGATTGCACCCACCAAGGAAGGGTTACAGTCACATACGAAAAAGTTTCAAAGAAGGTGGAACACTTGGTTACCGGGGAGAGGAGATCATCACCCTGATAAAAAAGATGATCTAAAACCTGACCAATCTAAATTCACAAACTAATCACATAATTCAAGGTGTACAACATGATAAGGAAAACCCGTAAAATTAACAAAATGCGTGGCTCAAGGACCATCGGAGGTGGCTGTTCCAAGAAAAGAAGAGGAGCAGGACACCGTGGTGGAAGAGGGAAAGCCGGAGGCCATAAGCATATGTGGTCATGGGTAGTGAAATTCGACCCAGATCGCTATGGTAAAAGTGGTTTCAAACGCCCTTTAAAGACCATAAACAAAACCAAAACCATCAACCTGGATTACTTGGATGATAATGCAGAAAAATTGGTGGCCAAAGAGTTAGCTGTGAAGGAAGGGGAAAAAATCATTATTGACGTTACCCAAATGGGCTATGAAAAAGTGTTGGGCAAGGGAAAACTCACCAAGCCACTAACCATCAAAGCCAGACAATTCTCACAGAGCGCAATAACAAAAATAGAAGAAAATGGTGGGGAAGCAGTAACTCTCCAATAGTTCACAGTCAAAATTACATTTCTCAGATTAGGAGTGAATATAAGTGTTGAAGGAAGCTCTTCTGCCAATTTTCTCATTTTTACCCCAGGTGAAATCACCCACCTACCGGGTTCCATTTAAAGAAAAACTCAAGTGGACTGGGGTAATTCTGATACTCTACTTTGTACTCTGCCAGATACCACTATTCGGGTTAAGCGATATTTCAGTGGACCAGTTCGCCCAGCTAAGAGCAGTTATGGCAGGTTCTTTTGGTTCCATTTTAACCCTTGGTATTGGACCAATAGTATCAGCATCCATCATACTCCAACTACTGGTTGGGGGAAAGATCATCGACCTTGACCTTTCACAAGCTGAAGATAAAGCCTTATTCCAGGGAACACAAAAACTCCTGGCCATCATATTCACACTCTTTGAAGGGGGAGTTCTAGTAATCACTGGCTCACTTCAAGCCGCCTCCCCAGAACTCGTCTGGATAATGATCCTACAAATCACCATTGGAGGGATCCTGATCATCTTCCTGGACGAAGTGATCTCCAAATGGGGATTCGGAAGTGGGGTGGGTCTTTTCATTGCAGCCGGTGTTTCAGCACAGATTGTAACCGGTGCATTTAACCCCTTATCAACTCCGGTATCACCAGATGTACCATCCGGTGCCATACCCAAATTCATATACTTACTAACCACCAGCCAACCGGACTTCACAGTCCTAATACCCATAATTTCACTTATCGTGGTTTTCTTTGTGGTGGTATATGCTGAGAGTTTACGCGTGGAAATACCCCTATCCTTCGGCGGAGTAAAGGGAGCCCGGGGCAAATATCCTCTTAAATTCATTTATGCCAGTAACATGCCGGTTATCTTGACCAGTGCACTGCTTTTAAACGTGCAGTTGTTTGCGGCCGTGTTCCAGAAAATAGGATTCCCTATACTGGGAACTATTGAAAACGGACAAGCTGTCAGTGGACTGGCATATTATCTTACTGTACCCAATCTTTCCACTGTAATGACCAACCCCCTGGGAGTCATATTCTATGCCGTGGTATTTATCACTGCATGTATAATCTTTGCCTGGTTATGGGTGGAACTGAGTAATATAGGACCCAAAGCTGTGGCCAAACAGTTACATGGAATGGGAATGCAAATACCTGGACACAGAAGCAGCCGAACCCATTTTGAGAGAATACTCAAAAAATACATCCCAGCCATAACCGTAATGGGTGGAGCCTTCGTTGGTTTACTGGCCTTCGGAGCAGACCTAACCGGTGCACTGGGAGGGGGAACTGGTGTATTGCTTACTGTGGGTATTGTTTATAAATTGTATGAAGAAATAGCTCAGGAGCAACTGATGGACATGCATCCAATGCTCAGGAATTTCTTAGGTGGTGATTAAGATGAAAGTTGTCGTTGTTGCAGGAATACCCGGATCAGGAAGCACCACGGTGCTAAACCATGCCCTAAAGGAAACAGACTATGTTCATGTTAACTATGGGGATGTGATGCTAGAAATAGCTCAAGAAATGAAACTGGTAGAAGACAGGGACTCAATGCGGAAACTTGCCCCTGACACCCAGAAAGAGGTGCAGAAAAAAGCCGCTAAAACCATAAGAAAAAGAGCCAAGGATGTTAACACTATTGTAGACACCCATTGCACCATCAAAACTCCGTCAGGTTTCCTCCCAGGACTGCCAGTATGGGTTCTGAAGGAGTTGCAACCAGACATGTTCATCCTAATTGAAGCTGATGGTGATGAGATACTCATGCGCCGAGTCAGCGACACCACCAGAACCCGGGATGCAGAACGACTCCAAGACATCAACCTCCACCAGGAAATGAACCGGGCAACAGCCATGGCCTACGCAGTTTACACTGGAGCCACAGTCAAGATTATCGAAAATCATAACGACCGGTTAGATGAACCGGTTAACCAGATGAGGGAAACCCTTACCAGATGAATTCTTAAAGAAAAAGAGGAATTAAAAATGGCATTTGAATTTATAATTAACCCGATTTTTGGTGCTTTGAACTTCGTGTTCATGCCACTGATTAAGGCGTGGGGGCCAATGCTGGGAGTGTTTGTAATATCAACCATAGTATCCTTTGCCATAACTGTGGCTAACAAGCTACTGGTTGACCAGGACAAACTACAAGAATCACAAAAGAAAATGAAGGCATTCCAGAAGGAAATGATGGCAGCCCAGAAATCTGGTGACCCAAAGGCCATGGCTAAAGTGCAAAAGAACCAGGCAGAGTTCATGAAAATGCAGCAGTCTATGATGATGAACTCCTTCAAACCAATGATTGTTACCTTCCTTCCCATCATACTATTATTCTGGTGGATGGCATCACAACCAGCCATCAACAAGATGGTTGTTGAATTACCTGCCTTTGTATTCTACGTACTCCTGGTTCCAGTGTTCCACATGGTCTACCATCAGTCTCCAGGAGTTCCCTACATGGCCATTGAATGGCTGGGATGGTACATCCTGTGTTCATTTGCCATGTCTTTTGTATGGCGCAAACTCCTGGGATTAAAAGGAGGGGGAATGTAGGAAAATCCCTATCATACTCGTACTTTTTAAAAAAACATATTAAATTAATTAAAAAATCTAGAAAATCAATCTTAAAAAATTTCTAACTTTAAAAGGAGAGAAAATAACATGCCAGCGTTAAGATACAGATCACGAACCTATAAAAGAACCTTTCGCAAGACTCCTGGAGGTAAAACAGTCCTCCATTACAAGAAGAAAAAACCCAAAAAGCACCACTGTGCCCAGTGCGGTAAACTCTTACACGGAGTTCCCAGAGGAAGACCTTACCAGGTGAAAAAACTTCCTAAATCACAAAAAAGACCTAACCGGCCATTCGGCGGTAACTTATGCTCTGAATGTCTACGGAAACACTTCAAAAAACAAGCCAGGTCCATGGCAGCATCTGAGGCCGGATCCTAAATGATCATAACCATCGGTGGACTAGCTGGAAGTGGAACCAGTACAACCTCCCGCATCCTATCTGAAAAAACAGGAATACCCGTAATATCAGCAGGGGACATATTCCGACAGATGGCCCAGGAGAAGGGTATGGAAATACTGGAATTCAGCAAATTCGCCGAAGGTAACACCCAAATCGACCACCAAATCGACCAGAGACAAGCAGAGCTAGCTCGTCAGGCTGATGATCTCATAGTAGAAGGCCGGCTTTCCGCCTACTTTGTGGATGCAGATCTAAAGGTATGGTGCACTGCACCCCTAGACATCCGCACAGAACGGATCAGTCAGAGGGAAAATAAAACAATCTCCCAAGCCCGAGAAGAGATCATAACCCGCGAACACAGTGAAGCTCAAAGATACCTGGAAATCCATAACATAGACACTAAAAACATGGATGTTTATGATATTATAATTAACACTCACGCCTTTAAGGCTGATAGCGTCGCAAAAATCATTTTAAAAATAACTGAGGTGATCAAATGCCAGCAATAGAAGTTGGAAGAATTTGTATGAAAATCTCCGGAAGAGAAGCCGGTGAAAAATGTGTAATAGTCGAGATCATAGATGATAAATTTGTAGAAGTAGTGGGAAACACAGTAAAAAACCGCCGATGCAACATAAAACATTTAGAGCCCTTAGAACAGGTAATGGAAGTTAAAAGTGATGACCCAGAAGCCATTAAGAAGGACTTTGAACAAGCAATCGCCTAAATAAAACCCATGAATTAATGAAGATCCAACTAGCAGTTTAGGTTTCCCACATGACAGAACTCCAAGTTAAAGCCTACGGGAAAACAGACCCTAATTATGGTCATCTGCCCAATGAACGGCCCTTGGAGGAACACCTGTCCAAAGGTATAATCAACCTGGATAAACCCATAGGACCCACCTCCCATGAAATAGATGCATGGGTTAAAAGAATCCTGAAATGTTCTAAAACCGGGCACGGTGGAACCTTGGATCCCAGGGTTACTGGAATTCTACCAGTGGGAATCGACACTGCAACTAGAGCTATACAACTACTCCTGGAAGCACCCAAAGAATACGTGTGCCTAATGCACCTCCATGAAGATGTGGGGGAAGACCGGGTGGTTAATATCCTGGAGGAATTCACTGGTAAAATATTCCAAACACCACCCCTTCATTCAGCAGTGAAAAGAGAGCTAAGGGTGCGGAAAATATACTATGTGAATATCCTGGAGATAGAAGGCCCTGATGTGCTCTTCAAGATCGGCTGTGAAGCCGGCACATACATCCGTAAATACTGTCATGACATAGGTCAAGCCTTAGGATGCGGAGCCCACATGGCAGAACTCCGCAGAACTAGGGTGGCAGATTTCAAGGAAGATGAAACCCTAAAAACCCTTCAGGACGTCAATGACGCCTACCATTACTGGAAGGAAGATGATAACGAGACACCCCTCCGGGACTGTGTTCTACCAATGGAGAAAGCTGCCAGCCACCTTAACAAGATAGTTATCCGTGACTCAGCAGTGGACGCCCTATGCCATGGTGCAGACCTGGCAGCAGGGGGAATACTCCAATACTCTGAAGGTATTCGAAAGAATGAAACACTGGCCATAATGACTCTTAAAGGAGAACTGGTGGCTGCAGGTTTGGCACTGCATTCTGCTTCAGAAATCGAAAGTGCAGATAAAGGTATAATGGTGGATATAAAAAAGGTTTTTATGGAACCTGGAACATACCCCATGATGTGGAAGTGAAAAAATCTACTATTTACCTCAGACTCCCACCAAACACTACTTAGTGTGCATTAAAATCAATGCAATACTATAAATCTTTTGGCCAAAAAAAATAGTTTAAGGTACCAGTAAATATATGGGTAGGTGAGTACCAACACCCAATCCGGGTTTTAGTGCCAAATTACCCTTTCTTGATAAATAATATTAGAAATCTAGGTTACAATTCAATTAGAAAATTATCGGTAACAATTTACAAATTAATCTCATGCCGGGATAGTCTAGCCTGGTAAGGCGCAAGACTGGAAATCTTGTGGAGCTTTGCTCCGCCTGGGTTCAAATCCCAGTCCCGGCGTTCAACAATACCATCAATGGTTGTTGTGCAATATACAAGCGGAATAAACATAAATTAGAATAATTGAATGGAATACGAATGATTTATTAAAAATCAACTGAAATTAATGGTTTTTAAAAACCTGAAATTGATGGTTTTTATGATAATCCCCAATCAATTAAAAAACAAGAGAGAGTTTGAGCAAAAGTTTCAGACCATCCTAACCAATGGTGCTGATGATCCGCGCAAAACAAACTCCAAACCAAGTTGACATAATAAATGGAGGAAACCCCAAATGGAAGAAGATTTCAAACACATGGTCCGGATCGCCCGTAAAGACGTAGACGGGAACAAGACCATTGTAAACGCCATAACCGATATAAAGGGAGTGGGCAAAGCATTATCCGGTGCTCTATGCACCACTTTGGATTTAGATCCCAACCAGAAAATAGGATACTTACCTGATGAGGATGTTCAACGACTGGAAGAAGCAGTGAAAAACCCCCAGAAACTTAACATCCCCCAGTGGATGTTGAACCGTAGAAATGACTACGAAACTGGGGAAACCACCCACCTTATTGAATCAGACCTGATGATGCGTCTCCGAGATGATCTCAACCGGATGAAGAAAACCAGAAGCTATAAGGGAAGAAGACATGAAGTGGGACTACCAGTAAGAGGTCAGAGAACCAAATCCACATTCAGAAAAGGAAGCTCCGTGGGAGTAAGTAGGAGAAGAGGATAAACATAGGAGACGATTAACATGGGACACCCAAGAAAGGCAAGGAAAAAGTATGACACCCCTCTCCATCCCTGGATTGCAGACCGCATAAAGCAGGAAAACAAATTAATTAAAAAATACGGCCTAAAAAATAAAAAAGAAATTTGGAAAGCCGAAACCATGATTAAAAAGTATAGGAGAGATGCCAGGGAACTATTAGGTCTTTCCATCGAACAAACTGCACAGGAAAGGCAGCAACTCCTAAACCACCTTATTCGTTATGGTATGCTGTCTGAAACAGCAAAACTGGAAGATGTGCTAAACCTCACAGCAGAAGACGTTCTACGACGCCGGCTTCAAACATTTGTTCATAAAAAAGGATTGGCATACACTGCCAAGGAAGCCCGAGTATTCGTGGTTCATGGACACATAGCCATGAACAATCGAAAAGTAAACTCACCAAGCTACCTGGTTAAAAAAGGTGAAGAAGAACAAATTGGATACTATCCAGGTTCACCAGTAATAAAACTGAAAATCCCTGAAAATCCTAAAAAAGAAAAACCTAAAAAGGAAAAACCAAAAAGGGACTCATACAGAGGAAAAGGAAGGAGAAACAGAAGATAAGGTGATATCATGGCCGAGAAAATTAAAGAAAAATGGGGAGTAGCCAATGTATACTCATCCTTCAACAATACCATCATCACCATCACCGATGTCACTGGAGCAGAAACCATCAGCCATTGGTCTGGTGGTAAAGTTGTCCGTGCCGACAGACAGGAATCATCACCATTCGCAGCAATGGAAGCCGCAACCCGAGCAGCCGATGATGTGAAAGAAAAAGGAATTGTAGGACTGCACATCAAGGTACGAGCACCAGGTGGAAACGGACCACGCTCACCTGGACCAGGAGCACAAGCTACCATCCGAGCATTAGCCCGTGCAGGAATCAAAATAGGTAAAATTGAAGATGTAACACCCATCCCCCACGATGGTACAGGAAGACCTGGCGGTAAAAGGGGTAGAAGGGTATAAACTGTGATGTGTCTTGTATGGAGATAGAAATAAAAAACAGGACAGATGACCAGATAACCTTCATTATTGAAGGTGTTGATGTAAGCCTGGTTAATGCCCTGCGAAGGATCTGCATGGTGGAAGTTCCCACCATGGCCATTGAAACAGTGGAGATCTTGAAAAACGATGCAAGAATATTCGACGAAGCATTAGCACATCGACTGGGACTGGTACCACTAACCACAGACCTGGAATCCCTCATACTTCCAGAAGACTGTGACTGTGAAAATCACTGCCCAAGATGCAGTGTTTCCCTAGTACTTGAAGGGAAAGGACCACAAACATTACACTCCGGGGATCTTAAATCCGAAGACCCCAACCTCAAACCAGTATATGACACCATCCCACTAGTCAAACTCAAAGATGGGGAAGAAGTGGTGCTACAAGCCATAGCACAGCTAGGAATAGGTAAAGACCATGCTAAATGGCAGCCAACCTCTACTTGCGCTTACAAGCACTATCCACAGATCACTATAGACAATGATAAATGTGAAGCATGCCTCCAATGTGTAGAGGAATGCCCCAGATCAGTCCTGGAATATGATGAAAAGAAGAAAAGCATAAAAGTGGTAGACTTGGAAAACTGTTCCCTATGCCGTACATGCGAAAAAGACTGCCAAAACCAAGCTATCACAGTGGATATTATTAAGGATAAATTTATATTCCATATTGAAAGCGATGGTTCACTATCTCCCACAGAAATACTATCACGAGCTTCAGACATATTAGCAGGTAAAGCTGACAAAATCATAGATTTTAAAGAAGGAGGCAGTTAACAATGAAAACAAACCCCCAAATTAACCAACTCATAAATATCCTTAAAGAAAAATCATACCAGGAACAAGCACCCCTCTGGAAGGACTTAGCACGCCGGTTATCAAAACCCACCCGCCAACAAGCCGAAGTGAACATATCCAGAATAAACAGACACACCACAGAAGACGAAACAGTACTGGTGCCAGGAAAAGTCCTGGGAAGCGGAACACTGGACCACAAAGTCCAAGTAGCAGCACTGGACTTCTCCCAAACCGCGGTCGAGAAAATCATCAGTGCCGGTGGAAAATGCCTGGATATCACTCTTCTATTGGATGAAAATCCCAAGGGGAGCGGAGTAAGAATTATAGAATAATAAGGTGTTATAATATGATTGTAGATGGAGAAGGACTCGTTCTAGGGAGACTGGCAAGTACAGTTTCTAAAAAACTATTATCAGGGGAACGGGTGACAGTATTAAATGCGGAAAAGATTATTATATCAGGTAACAAAGCATGGGCCCATGCAAAATACAAACAAAGAATAGACCGGGCCAGCATATCCAACCCCCGCAGAATGGGGCCTAAATATCCCCGCCGACCAGATGACATATTCCGAAGAACAGTGAGGGGAATGCTACCCTACAAAAAACACAAAGGAAGAGAAGCCCTCAAAGGCCTCCGCGTTCATGTAGGAATCCCATCAGAATTTGAAAAAGAAGAAATCAAGGACATTAAAGAAGCTCAGCCTAAAAACATCTCCAAATCAGTGGAACTGGGGAAATTGTCCCAACTACTGGGAGCAAAGTTTTAACTAAGGAAGTGTAATCATGAAGAAAGTTATTCACACCAGTGGAAAGCGAAAAACAGCCATTGCCCGGGGAAAGTTTAGAAAAGGCAAAGGCAGAGTACGCATCAACAAAAAACCAGTGGAACTATACAACCCGGAACTGGCAAGACTCAAACTCAAAGAACCACTCACCCTGGCTGGAGACCTGATTAACCAGTTAGACATTGATGTTAAGGTGATAGGCGGGGGAGTAATGGGACAAGCAGAAGCTGCCCGAATGGTGATAGCTAAAGGACTGGTACAATGGACTGGTGACATGGAACTTAAAGAAAAGTTCAGCCAATACGACCGTACCATGCTGGTGGGAGACCCACGACGATCCGAACCCAAAAAATTTGGTGGTAGCGGAGCCAGATCCCGCAGGCAGAAGAGTTACCGATAAGTTAACTCTCAACCCTCCCATTCATTATTTTATTTATTTAAACGTAAAAAAAAAAATTATATTCAATTTATTAAAGAAAATGATAAAAAATTGTAAAAAGAGGAGAACATGATTCCTGTAAGATGTTTGAGCTGTGGAAAGGTAATATCAGCTTACTTTGAAGATTACCAAAAAAGAACCCAAGCTGGGGAAGATCCTAAAGAGGTTCTGGATGACTTGGGAATCAACAAATACTGTTGCCGGAGAATGTTCATAGCTCATGTAGAAGTATGGTAGGGGCCGTAGGGTAGCATGGTCCATCCTCCCAGCCATTGAAAGAAGTTTCCAGATATGATCCTATTATCATAGTATCAAAGTTTAAGGATATTTTCTTACAACTGGAACGGGGATGGTCAAACACCGGAACGCTGGAGACCCGAGTTCAAATCTCGGCGGCCCCATCACATTTACTAAAAAACACATTTACGAAAAAGAATATTCAATTCATATTCACATCCTAAAAAAGGTATGGAGAAAAAGCCATGGCAACTAAAAAGGCAACCAAAAAGGTAACTAAAAAGGCAACCAAAAAAACAAGTAAAAAAGCCAAAAACTTTACCCGTTTTGAAAGGGCCAGAATAATCGGAGCCCGAGCATTGCAGATTTCCATGGGAGCAAAACCAATGGTGGATGTAACCCCAGATTTGGATCCCATTGACATAGCCACTATGGAACTCAAAGAAAATGTGCTCCCACTGGATGTTCGACCCCTGGAAGCAGATGAAAAAGCATTATAAAAATAATTGAAATTTTTTATTATATCACCTATAAAAAAATTACTCTAATGATCCCAAAACATCCTGTTAACCAGAGGATTAACAAAACCTCGCTAATGGGAGAATAAAAAGATCATATCCTAATAAAAAATAAGCCTAAAAAAACCATTATTTTTTACATTTGTGAGGTGTTTTTAAAATGGACAGTGTTATTGAAGACATCCGGGTTAGAAAAATTCTAGATAGTAGAGGAAACCCAACCTTGGAAGTGGATGTAATCACTTGGAATGGATTCGGAAGAGCAGCCGCACCAAGCGGAGCCAGCACCGGATCCCGTGAAGTGGTATCTTTCCCTACAGGAGGGGTGGATGGAATTATAGAAGAAGTAGAAGATATCATCTCATCAGAACTCATCGGTATGGACGCTGAAGACCTTCAAGAGATTGATCTGGTTTTAAAAGAAATCGACGGCACTGAAAACCTGTCAGCCATAGGTGGAAACACCACTGTGGCTGTATCCATGGCAGTGGCCAAAGCAGCCGCAGCATCCTACAACCTACCTCTGTACAGATTTCTGGGAGGTAACATGCCATCAGCCATACCATTCCCACTGGGAAACATGATAAACGGCGGAGCACACGCAGGGAAAAACGCCCCCGACATCCAGGAATTTTTAGTCCTGCCAGTAGGGGCCACTGACATCACCGAAGCAGTGTTCACCAACACCGCAGTGCACCGTAGGATAAGGGAGAAAATTCAGGCTAAAGATGCCCTATTCACCGGTGGGAAGGGTGATGAAGGAGGATGGGCACCAAACCTCACCAACCAGGAAGCACTGGAAATCCAGGCAACTTCTTGTGAAGAAATAAGTGATGAAACCGGAGTATCAGTAAAACCTTGCCTGGACATGGCAGCCAGTGAATTCTGGGATGCAGACCAAGAAAAATATATCTACGCTAAAGAAGGAGTCCGAAAAGACACCGGAGAACAAGTAGACTATGTTAGTGAAATAATAGATACCTATGGTATGTTCTACGTGGAAGACCCCATCAGGGAAGGAGATTTCCAGGGGTTTGCCGATTTAACCAGTAAATCTGGCAGTAAATGTTTAATCTGTGGTGATGATCTATTCGTAACCAATGCTGAAATACTGGCCGAAGGAATCAGAGCCGGTGCAGCTAACTCCATAATCATCAAACCCAACCAGATAGGCACCCTAAGTGACACTTACGCTACCGTGGACCTGGCCCGAACCAACAAGTATGTGCCAGTGGTATCCCACCGTTCAGGAGAAACCACTGACGATACCATCGCCCACTTAGCAGTGGCTTGGATGAGTCCCATCATCAAAACCGGAGCTCTGGGTGGGGAAAGGATAGCAAAACTCAACGAACTCATCCGTATTGAAGAAGAAATGAGCAACCCACAAATGGCAGACCTATCCTGGTAAAAAAAATCATCCATAATTTTTATCACTAATTACCAGTTCAGGTTAAAAACTATTAAGATAACACATTTCAGGTGTTAAAAACTATTAAGATAACAAAATCAAAAATCTAAATCGAAAGGAGAATACTACATGGTTAAAATAACAATAAACCGCGATGAATGTGAAGGAGCAGACTGCGCTGAATGTGTGGACGTTTGCCCAATGGAAGTGTTAATTCTAGAAGGAGACGAGATAGTCATCCAGAACACGGAAAACTGCAGTCTATGCGAAGTCTGCGTAGATGTCTGTCCCAACCAGGCGATAAAGATTGAAGATGATTAAACCAAGAATGATTTAATACATCTAAAAATAAAAATCCATGAAAATAGATATTTAAACATAATTTTAGAGGTGGTAAGTTGTCAGAATTACTAATACCATTAGACAAATACTTAGCAGCAGGTTTACACATAGGCACACAGCAAAAAACCAAAGACATGGAACGATACATCTACCGGGTGCGTGCAGACGGATTATACGTACTGGATGTTCGGAAAACCAATGACCGAATCATATCCGGAGCCAAATTCCTGGCCAAATTCGAGCCAGAAGACATACTAGCAGTGTCCACACGACAATATGGGCAAACACCAGTGCGTAGGTTTGGAGAAGTGACCGGGGCCAGAACAATCCCTGGAAGATTCATACCAGGAACTCTCACTAACCCGGAATATGCTAAATTTATCGAACCCAAAGTACTAATGGTAACCGATCCTAGAAGTGATTTGCAAGCCATAATCGAAGCTAAACAGATAGGAATCCCAGTAATCGCACTTTGTGATACTGAAAACCTTCTGGGTAATGTGGATATAGTTATACCTGTTAACAACAAGGGAAGAAAAGCAATAGCACTGGTATACTGGTTAATGGCTCGACAAATCCTTAGGGAAAAAGAAATCATCAATCCAGATGCTGAACTGGATGTTACCCCGGCAGACTTCGAACTGAGAATATAAATCATATAAATCCCAGATTGAACATTCCCTGAGTCTTTAAATCCTTCCAGAATTGATCATCACCAGTTTCAGGGTTTAAAGATTTAAAAACCCTTGATTATTGGAATATAATAAGGAATTCAGGGGTTAAAAATTCAATACTGGGGTATTGTCAAGGTTTTTAAGAGTGATGCACTGGAATCTCTTGTGTTTGCAAATATGATCTGTTTATAAGATTTGCACCGGTTTTCACGATTTAATATAATAATCTAAAGGGTGAAAACCCTTTAAAACAAGGGGGGATTATTAATGATGAGAAAACCTGCAGTGGCAGGATACTTCTATGAATCGGATGAACAACTTCTCAAAGAGAGAATTAAATGGTGTTACACCCATCCGATAGGTCCTGGGCGAATCCCTGGTAAATTGGGTAATAAACGGAGTATTAAAGGGCTGATTTCACCCCATGCGGGTTATGAGTTTTCAGGTCCAGTTGCTGCTTTTTCCTATCTAGAATTGGCAGAAGATGGCCTTCCAGAAACAGTGCTGATATTATGCCCTAACCATACTGGCATGGGCTCTGGACTTTCCACCATGACCCAGGGGGGCTGGCAAACTCCACTGGGAGAAGTGCCTATAGACACAGAATTTGCAAGAAAATTAGTTGATAATTATCCTTTAATGGATGATGAACCCTCAGCCCACATCCAGGAACACAGCTGTGAAGTGCAACTACCCTTTCTACAGGAACTAGGCCAGGATTTCAAACTGGTCCCAATCTGTATGATGATGCAAGATCTGGAAACATCTCAGGAGTTAGGAGGTGCCATTGCCTTAACTGCCCAAGAATTAGGGCAAGACTTAGTAGTGATAGCCAGTACAGACTTCACTCATCAAATGCCCCACAAGGTAGCTGTAGCACAGGATAAAAAAGTACTTGATGCCATTGAATCATTTGATGAGCAGGAGATGTTTAAGAGAATTATCTCCAACAACGTGACTATGTGTGGATACGGACCAGTAGCCACTACTATGGCCGCATCTAAGGCTATGGGTGCTCATGATGCTACCATCCTAAAATACGCCACTAGTGGGGATACCAGTGGAAACTACACTTCAGTTGTGGGATATGGGTCAGCAGTATTCCGTTAGATTTTCTACAAATAATTCTAAGCCACTAAAACCTTGAGGATCACACTAACACACTAAGTTAAGCCCTCAATAGGTTTATCTTCAAAATTTTTTAAAGATTCAAGTATCTATCCTTGTATCTATTAATAAGTATCCACGCATCTATTAAAGCATA
>DUPR01000034.1 GCA_012838205.1 Methanobacterium sp. | reverse complement strand
GAACCTGAGATTGAGCCTGAGCCTGAGATTGAGCCTGAGCCTGAGATTGAGCCTGAGCCTGAGATTGAGCCTGAGCCTGAGATTGAGCCTGAGCTTGAGTCTGAACTGGAAGTTGAAGAGCCAAAGGGTATCGAAACTGTCCCTGATATCGAAGAAAAACCATTAGTTCGTGAAAAACCTTCTAAACAATCAGAATCTCTTGAAGCTTCCCTCAAATCCGAAGAACCTGTTGTTGAAGAAAAGGCAACCAAAAGTTCAACTAAATCCGAACCAGTGGAAGGAGTTGATTCTTCAAAATCAGGTGAAGCTGAAGAAGACGAAGAAGAATTACCTGCAGACCGTTCAGAACTTCTTAAAAAATATGGAATCAAAGAAGTAGAAGAAGAACAAGTAGAGGGGCTCCTACAAACATACAAAGGCGGTATTATTGACGATGAAGATGTGGAAAAGGTAGAATTAGTTCTTATGAATACAATCAAAAAATCCGTATTGGGGGTTCCCAAAATTAGGGGAACTGAAGTCATGGTATTCCTTGACAATTACAAGGACCTATCTGGAACTATAAACATCATCGCCGAGTATGAATCAGAAGGTTTTTTTAACAGAATCATGGGACAGTCAAGAACTGCCAATAATCTAACCAGGCAAATAATAAATATAGCGGAAATTGCCATTAAAAAAAGTTTCAGACAATATCCGGAAGTTGTGGAAAAATTTGATATTAATGTTGAATTTAGTTAATTTTAGTTAAAGATAAAAACAGTTAAGGCAATATATTACTTATAGGAGGAATTTGATGACAAGAGTGATAACAGTTGCATCAGGAAAAGGAGGAGTTGGAAAAACAACTATCACGGCGAATTTAGGGGTTGCATTGGCTACTTACGGAGAAGAAGTGATTGTTCTTGATGCGGATGTGGCCATGGCTAACTTGGAACTGATACTAGGTATGGAAGGAAAATCTGTTACTCTTCATGACGTTCTTTCAGGAGATGCGGATATTGAAGATGCTATTTATGAAGGACCAGGGGGAGTAAAAGTAGTACCTGCAGGTATATCGCTGGAAGGTCTGAGGAAGATAAAAATGGACCGTCTGGAGAATGCCTTGGAAATTCTCATTGAAAGTGCGGATATTCTTTTAATTGATGCTCCTGCTGGACTGGAAAAAGACGCTTTAGCTGCCATTGCAGCAGCCCAGGAAATGATACTGGTAACCACTCCCGAGGTCCCATCCATCAGTGACGCACTGAAAACTAAAATCATAGCCAACCGTCTCGGTGTGGATATATTAGGTGTGGTTATCAACAGGGAACAACACGATAAAACATTCCTAACTATAAGTGAGATAGAAACGATCCTTGAAGTACCAGTAATTGCTGTGGTTCCCAATGATACTGAAGTTAGCCGAGCAGCTGCTTTCGGAGAACCATTAGTTGTGAAAAATCCAAAGTCACCAACCAGCAATGCAATCATGCAACTGGGAGCAGATCTGATAGGTGAAGATTACCAACCAATCGAACCAGACAAAAAAGGTGTCATATCCAAATTGGTTGAAGGTCTGCTGGGGAGGAGATAAAATTTTAATCATCCACTGCAGGGAGTAATATGTCTAGGTTTATTGCTTTAGCATCAGGAAAAGGAGGAGTTGGCAGAACTTCACTTACTTTTAACTTAGGTGTAGCTCTAAGCTTGTTTGGTGAAGAAGTAGTCATGTTGGACATGGATTTAATGATGTCGAACATGGATGTAATAACCGGACTTTTGAATCCAGATGTAACATTGCACGATGTATTAATGAGGGATAAAGCCATCCAAGATTGTGTGTATCAGGTAAATCAAGGGGCACTTGTTATTCCTACAGGAATGCATTTTGAAACCCTTAAAACCATAAATCCAAACTATGTGTCTTGGAAAAGGATAATGGAGGAAATTTCATCCTATGGAAACATATTCTTAATGGATCTTCCATCAGGAATAAACTCAAATATATTTGAAGCTCTTCCAGAGGACACTGAAGCCATACTAGTCACTAATTCTACCATGCCTGCAGTGGCTGATGCTTTAAAAATTAGAATACTCTTAAATGAGCTTAATATAGAAATCCTTGGCTTTATTTTGAACATGTGGTACGATGATACTTTCCTTTTATCGGTCACTGAAATAGAATCCATACTAGAAGTGCCTATGATTTCTGTTATTTCCTATGACCGGGAAATGGAGCGTTCCATAGCATTAGGTAGTTCAGTGATGGAACTAAACCCTTCTTCTCCAATCAGCAACGAAATCATGCAACTGGCAGCAGACCTAGTTGGAAAAACTTACAAACCAGTCCAACCTGATAAAGAAGGAGTTATTGAGCGTATTAAGAAGTTTGTTGGCATATTACCTGAGAATAAGTGATTAAATATTTTATGGGATAAATATATATCATAAACTGAAATTTAAGCGCACCAAATCGTTTTTAAATAAAATAATTATTTTTTTTTATCAAGAAACATTTTTTTTATATAAAAACAAAATGAATCACACCCCAACCGATCTAACCTGCCTTGGAACATGTAATATTGATTTTATCAGCCAAGTACCTCAATTTGCATATTCTGAGCAAGAAGTTAATGTAGAAAAATTACATATTAGTTTAGGTGGTTCGGCATTTAATTTCGCCTCGAGAATTTCTTCACTAAGCATTAAAACAAGCATGTTAGCTAGGGTGGGGAAAGATTTTTTTGGTGAACTATTTTTAAACCAACTCAAAGCACTGAACATTGATTGCAGCAGAATCATGGCCATTGAGGGTAATACTGGAATGGCTTTTATTACCATTACTAAGGGTGCTGAAAAGTCCATATATAGTTATTCTGGCGCTAATGCGTGTTTCGAATTAGAAAAAAGTGACATAGAGTTTATTAAGAACTCAAAAATCTTACATCTTACTGGAATGTATTGGGAAGTTGCTGAAAAAGCATCAAAACACGCAAAAAAATTATCTTTCAATCCAGGTCTTGTAATGTCTTCATTTGGAATTGAAAAACTTAGAAACATTCTAAAAAGGACTGAAATATTATTTTTAAATCAGAAAGAGGTTTACCTTTTAACTGGTAGAGAATGGGAAGAGGGGAGTTTAATGCTTTTGGATTTGGGTATTCCAATGGTTGTGGTGACCAACGGTGCTGAAGGTGCAACACTATTCACCGGTGAAGGAGTGACCTATTCCTCTGCAAAAAAGGTGAATGTTATTGATACCACTGGTGCTGGGGACAACTTTGCTGCTGGTTTTATTAAATCCTATATTGAAGGTGAAAAACATAAAGATTGTCTGGAAAATGCCAACAAAATTGCTTCCCTTTGTGTGCAGAAAATGGGAGGATCAGTAACTGGGAAAATAACTTTCTAATCCTCCTGTAAAACTAAATCTTGAACATGATTTTGGTATGGAATTTAATGAATTACAATTATTTTAATCAGCACCAAGAGTGGTTTAATTTTCTACATTGACTCGAATTAGTACAAAGAGTGTTTTTACAATTTATAAGGATTTTAATCAGCATTAATGGGTTAAAATCATCATTTCTTTTTTAAATTGTAAAAATTAGTGGCATTATCACGGGATAACATTTTTATTTTTGCTTTTTCCCAGCCAGCTAATTTCATTTGATGAACGGTTTTAGGAACTGATAATGGGTCTGAAGGAGAAGAACTTATATCGCTGTCTAACATGAACCTTTCAGCGCCATATTCTTCAATTGTTCTATCTAAAAGTTCAACAGCTTCTGTGGGTGTCATTTTCTCTGGTTGCACAGTGATTCCTAGCATTCCCTCAAAATCTTCCACTAAATCTATTATTGAGGGATCTACATGATCCACTACCACCATACTTGTTTCAATATTTTCTTTGATTATGGACAATGTTTCAATGGTAATTTCTCTTTTATTACTACGGGGGGTGTGAACTGCCACTTTCATTCCCAGTTCCCCTGCCATTAAAAGTTGGGCTTTGAATACTTTTTTTTCAAGTTCAGAGGCATTTTCAAGACCTACTTCCCCCAGAGCAACAACTTCTTCACGGTCAAGAAATTCTGGAAGCTTTTCTAGAACCAGTTCATAGTCCGGGCAAATGCTCCGTGGGTGAAGCCCCAGAGCTGCCTTCAAAGTTAAACCATTTTTTATAGCTCTTTTAAAATCGTTTTCCAGTATGCGGTAGAAATGGTCCAAGACCACAGCCGAAGTGCTCATTCTCATGGGGTCATGGGCAAGAGTAATGGCAGATTCAATTCCAGCTAACATCATCAATTCAAAATCTTCATATGGCCTACAGTCAGCATGTATATGGGCGTCTATCATATAACTCAACTCAAATCGATACGTTAATCCATCCATAAATTCCTGATAAATTTTGATATTTATGTCAGTTTTGAGTAGTCTAAATTTAATTAGCACTTTGACCTTAATTAGTATTGATATTGGAATTAAGTTCTGATTTTTTATGGAAGGAGGTGTCGAATTTGGATGTGGAAGAAATGGCCAAAAAGGCCACCATGAAGGATCTAAAAGCAATCGCAAAAAAACATGATATTAAACTGGGGCGCTGCCCAACAAAACTTAAGATTGCGGAAAAGATCCCTAGAGATGAATTGGAAGCCCTGGTCAAAAAATAGGTTTGGAAAGTTTAGAATTGTAAAAAGAGATAATAGTGATTTGAGTTGTTATATGGTTTCAAATTCACTAAATTCTATTTTTTTGTTTATCAAGCCATTTATTGTGTTTGGAATATTGGCAACTGGTAATCTTACTTGTTTTTGACTATCTCTTTCTCTAATAGTTACTGTTTTATCTTTCAGTGTTTGATGGTCTACCGTAACTGCGAAAGGTGTTCCAATTTCATCAGAACGAGCATATCTGCGCCCGATGGTTCCAGAAGTGTCTAACTCTGCAATAATGCCTTCAACACGTAGATCATCTCTTATGTGCTCGGATATCCTGATAAGGTCATCTTTATTAACCAAAGGGAATACATTCACTGTTACAGGGGCAATATCGGCTGGTAAGCGTAGAAGATTTCTATCATCATCCTGTTGGAAGCAGTGAAGCAGCACAGAATAAGTAATGCGGTCAATACCATAGGAAGGCTCAATTACATGGGGATATACCTTTTCACCCCTAACAGTTTCTTGGGAATATTCAAAGGATAACAAGTCAGGTGTTAACTGATAGTTTTCACCATCTATTTTCATGTTGTAAACATTTTCTGTGTCAAATGATTTTTTAATGGATTCAGGTTCTGTTTTTTTAAGAATATCTATGATTTTAGGTGCATTTCCCTTGAATAGGGGTCCGAATTTTTTCATATCTGGCTTCACAACCAGTTTTTTAATAGTTGTGGCTTGGTCATATTCCATAAAAACACGCAGATCTTCCTTACTATACTCACTGTGGGATTTGAGATCAAAATCTGCACGGTCTGCTATTCCAATTACTTCAATCCAGCCATATCGGTCTGTGTGAATCTCCACATCCCAGCAATCAATGGCATAATGTGCCATCTCTGTTTTAAGGTGTTGGCGGAACCTTATCACATCAAAGGGTATTCCTAATTCTTTTATGAATTTATTGGCTAGGCATAATTGGTAGGTCAAGATTTCACTGGAAACAATTCCTTTTCCAACCGCTTCCTGGGCTGTGACCTTGATTGGTTCACCATTTTTTTCCTGAATATCTGCAGGGTAAAGGGTTAGAACTTGACTTTCAATTTCCTTAAAACGGGGATGACTTTTGTCTTTAGGATCAACGAAGATCTCTGCTTCAGCTTGAGTGAATTCTCTAAGTCGAATAACGCCTTGGCGTGGTGAGATCTCATTTCTGTATGCTTTACCTAATTGCACAATACCAAAAGGGAGTTTCCCACGGTTAAATCTCAACAATCTTTTGAAGGTAATGAAGATGCCCTGAGCTGTTTCTGGCCTCATATAACCACTTTTTTTACCTTTAGCTCCTATTAAGGTCTGAAACATTAAGTTATAGCTCCATACATGTGTTAGATGTCCTTCACATCGGGGGCATCGGATTTGTTCTTTAGATAAAATTTCAGTCAGTTCCTGGTTTTCCAATCCTTCTACATCTTCTCCTGTAACATCTTTAATGACATGATCTGCGCGGAAAACTTCCAGACATTCTTTACATTCAGTCATGGGATCATTGAAGTGATCAACATGTCCGGAGGCTTTCAATGCCTCTTCAGGCATGATGGTGGGTGATTCGATTTCATAGTAACCTTCACCAACCAGGTAGTAATCACGCCATTTATTCATTATTTTATTTTTTAAAATAGCGCCTAATGGGCCGTAATCAAAGAATCCGGCCACTCCCGAGTAAATTTCAAATGATGACCATAAAAATCCTCTTTTCTTGGCAATATTCATTACATCCTCATTTCTCATTATAATCCTCTCAATTATCAAATATGATCATATTTTTAATTAAATCAAACTTATCCAAGTTTTATACTGAAATTTAAATCAATTTTGTCTGTTTCCTGTCTAGAATCTCGTAATCTTGTTTGATTTTGCTGGTCACTGGTTTATCCTGACCCATATATTTACTATCCCTTTCAGGGTGGCCATAAGGCCGTTGGGATGGGCTGGTCATGGTTTCAAAGACAATTTGGCACACCCTCTGGCCAGTGTAGAGTGCCACAGGCATTTTACCTATGTTGGAGATCTCCAGGGTGATCTTCCCCTCAAATCCAGGGTCAATGTATCCAGCAGTAACGTGCATGGTTATGCCCAAGCGCCCCATTGATGAACGCCCTTCAACTCTTGCAACTAGGTCGTCAGGGAGTTTTACAGCTTCATAAGTAGTGGCTAATGCAAATTCTCCAGGGTGTATAATGAATGGTTCGCCTTGTTCCAAGTGGAATGATTCCATATATGATTCCAAGTCTGATTTATCCAATGGGTCAATGCAAGGTTTTCGGATTATGCGAAAACCTTTAAATTCGCTCCCAATTCTAAGGTCAACTGATGATGGCTGGATCTGTCTTCCAGGGTCTTCTAATGGTTCAATAGAAATTTTTCCTTCGTCCAAATATTTTCTGATGTCCTGGTCACTTAAAATAGCCATTGTTTTCCCTCTTTTGTTTATTGTCAATTTCCTTTTTTGATATTTATTATATACATTTTTTTTAATGATTATTGAAAATTCAATTTTTACTAAATAAAATTTATCCGGTTAACAAATCTATATTTAGTTTATTCTATCTCTTATTCTGCGAAACATCCCTTTTAATGTATGTGCTTCTCTTCCGGATATGAAAGCCCGTCCAAGAATTCTTTTGAAGACAATCGAGGCATTCTTTTTTTTATGGGGAGGATAATCCAGCTTATCCAGCACCTCATCTGCATAATCAATTAATCCCTTTTTTTCTTCTAAGGATGCCTCATCTAAATTTTCTACAGGATACTTTTTTTGGGTTTTGAATAATTCGTAGAAAATAATTGCCGCTGCATGTGTTATGTTTAGTATGGGGTATGATTCATGGGTGGGAATCGAAACTACCAAATCACAAAGTTCTAACTCCTGGTTAGTAAGTCCATCTCCCTCTCTTCCAAAAATAAGGGCAATATCTCCCTGAATGTTTAGGGATTGTGCTAGGTTTTCGGGGGTGATTGATATTCGGGGAAGGTTGTAACTCCCCCCTGCAGTGCCAGTGGTTCCTACTACAAAATCAATACTTGCTTTTTTTAGAAATACCTTTAATGAATCGTGTTCTTGACGATTGTAGATGATTTCACGGGCATGCATGGATTGGTAGTAGGCTTCATGTTCAAGTTGACAGGGATTTATAAGAACTAGATTACTTAAACCAAAGTTTTTCATGGTCCTAGCAAGAAAACCTATATTACCAGGAGTTTTAGGTTCCACAAAAACCACATAAATCATATTATCCCTTTATGAAACTTGTTTGTTATTTAAAAATATTTAGAATTAAAAATTTTATTTTTTTTTTAGTAATAGGCCTTCTCCAAGAGGGTGAGTATGTTCATAACTTCTAGATGGAGACCTTCTGCTTCTAGACAAGCACGGATGTTGTTTTCACAGAAAGGACAGATGGTAATCACTGCATCCACTTCCAGTTTTTCTACCATTTTTGCTTTTTCACGGCCTAAAGCTTCAGCAATTTCTGGTTTACCACTTCTGACACCCCCACCAGCACCGCAGCATTGGTCAGGGATTTCCATTTCAACAAATTCAAGTCCTTTGATTTTTTCCAGAATTTTACGTGGTTCGTCACGAATTCCTTGACCCCTAATGAGATGACAGGGGTCATGGTAGGTTACTCTCATGGGAACTGGCTTCATATCATCAGTATTTAGTTTATCCTGCAAGTATTCACTGATATCCATAACATTCAAATTTACCCCATATTCGGGATAATCCTTTTTAAGGGTGGCACCACACCCTGCACAGACTGTGACAATGGTATCATAACCTTCCAATGCTTTAGCATTTTTTTCAGTTAGTTTTTTCACCACATCAGTCTGCCCAGTACGGATCATGGGAGAACCACAGCAAACTTGCCCTGCCGGCACTTCCACTTCCACTTGATGTTTATTTAAAACATTTAGAAGGGACATTCCTATTTCTGGCAGCCGATAATCAACTAAACATCCAGTGAAGAATGCTATTTTCTCTTTTTTGTCTTGGTCATCCTCATCTAATTTCCGGGCTTCCTGTTTTCGGATGGTTGTTTCCATGAAACCCGCCCTCATTGGGCCTTCTTTCATGGGTTCCACAGATCTGCCAGTTTTTTCGATAAGTTCCTTAACTGAGCTATGGGCTGGCAGAGGTCCGATACCTTCTTGGCATGCAATTTCCCTTAATTTTTCAATTGCTCCACCGAAAGTGTTAATTTCTTTGGGACATACTTCCACACATTTGGAGCAGGAGGTACAACAATAGAGTCCTTCTTTAAATCCTTCTTCGGCTCGATCAGAGCAATCTCGGGGGTCCATTGCAAATTTTGACAGATCACGCATGAAATATGGTCCGGCGAATTCATCATTTACCTTTAAAACTGGGCAAGCTGAAAGGCAAGAATAGCAGTCAATGCAACTCCTTAATTTTTTGGTATTTTCCAGTTCAACAGGGTTGATGATAGATGGGCATTCAGCAATTCCACATTCATCATTAAGAAAAAGCCCCATATCTTTGATTTTACCATCAATTTCGCTCCGATCTACAACTAAATCTTTAATAACTGGAAAATCTAGGGGTTCTATTTTATCCCCATCATTTATTTCTTTTTTACAAGCTAAAGCCATCTCTCCATTAACTTTCAGCGCGCATGATCCGCATTGGCCTGCCCGACAAGAACTGCGATAAGCTATCCCTGCCTGATGATGTTGATTTATATAGTTTAATGCATCTAAAACCTTCATTTTTTCTTTTTTATCCACACTATATGTTTCAAGGTGAGGGGCCTTGTCCTGTGGAGGTTGGTACCTTAAAACTTTTATATTTATCATTTCAATCTCCAAATAGTTCAAATCTTTAATTTTTTTTTTATCTTTCATCAAATCAAAAATTATAACTAGTTTTACTCTATGAATCTCAATTTTATTTTCGGATTCTTTCTACTAGTAAAATAAGATATTAATATTATGTGTATAGGCTAACATCCTATAAAATATTATATTAAAAAACCAAATTTTAAATCTAAACTTCAATGTAATATCATTAACATTAATAATTTAAATCAAATTAATCCAAATCTTTAACTAGAAACCAGTAAATCGAGAGTTCATCTTCATATTTTTTATAATCTGGATATTCCTTAGACACTAAACTCCAGTACTGTTTATTATGTTTTCTTATTTTCAGATGGCAAACTTCATGGTGGATTACGTATTTGATTAAGTCTTTTGGGAGATATTTAAGGCGGGTGTTAATACTAATATTTCCCAGTGAACTGCAACTCCCCCAACGGGTTTTCATTTTTCGCAATGTGACTTTATTTACTTTTAAACCCATTTTATGAGATATTTTATCAACATATCCTTGAACAATTTCCTGGAATGAATCATTACTCAGACTATGATCCAGTTTCCTAGTTTCAGATTCAATTTTCAACTGATTTATCCGAGTAAATTTCTGATAAATCCATTTTTCATGTTTGTTAATTAAACTAGAATAATCTTCAACACCATGGGGCATAATTATGTTAAGCGTGCCGTTTTTAATTTCTAAACGAGCATACTTCACTTTTCGATGGAAAATATTATAATTGACTTCAATATCTTGGATTTTAATTTTCATCAGAGTTAATTATAATACAACCTTCAAATAACCTTTTATTTGATACATTTTCATCATACATCCAACCGACTGTTAGAGTGGGGAAAATAATGAAAGAAACTCCATTTGCAATAGTATTAATATCACTATTCGTATTCATGGGTGTATTATCTGGACTAGTTTTACTAGAACAAAATCAAACATCCATTACTGAAGGCACAAAACCAATTTTAAACCAATCTCAAAGCGATACTAATCATACTGGGAAGAATTTAACAATAAAAAATGGCACTGGTAATCAGACAAGATTGAACCAAACCAATCAAAACTTAACTGATAACTATACCAACAGAACCACAAACAATAATTTAACTGTTAAAACAATTTTTGGTCTTGAAACACCCATGCGTGACGGTGTGAAACTTGTTTCTGACATTTGGCTACCCCAAAAAAAAGGGAAGTATCCAGTAATAATCATCCGCACACCATATGGGAGGAGTGCAGCTAACATGAACTATACTGGTATGGGAGAGTATTTTGCTGGACAAGGATACGTGTTTATGGTACAAGATGTTCGTGGTAAAGGTGATTCACAGGGAAATTTCAACTTTCTATTCCAAGAAGGGCCAGATAGTTTTGATACTGTTGAATGGGCTGCAAAACAACCATGGTCTAATGGAAAGATAGGTATGATGGGTTCATCATATATGGGCACTGTCCAGTTACTGGCAGCCAGAGAAAAACCACCACACTTGATCTGCATAGCTCCCACTTCAGCTTATGGGAGGTATATGCAGGAAATACCCTCTATAGGGGGAATTTTCCACATGGGATGGGCCATTCCATGGACACTCCAAAATAACGGCCGAAACCCGGATTTAAACACTCAAAATATCAATTTAACTGCTGCATTTGATCATCGGCCACTTATCAGTGTTGACAAAGAAATGGGAATAGATTTGCCTCTCTACCGTCAATTCCTCAATCACCCTACCATGGATGAATATTGGAAGCAAATACAATTCACAGATAATGATTTTAACCAGATCAACATTCCCACCCTAACTACCAGTGGTTGGTTTGATTCAAACCAACCAGGGGCTTTGTTCTACTGGAATGGAAATAACAAGAATCCTTCCAGGAGTCATGACCATCACCTAATTATAGGGCCCTGGACCAACAATGGAACCTCCCACCCTTCCTTACAACTTTCCCAAGTTGGTGACCTCCCAGTTCCAGGAGGTCAGGTAGATATTTATGGTTATCATCTGGCATTTTTCGATTTTTACCTAAAAAATTCAACTACCAATAAATCGAAAGTCCCTGCAGCGAATATCTATCTTACTGGTTTGAATCAATGGATAAACCTCACCAATTATCCACCCAAAGATCTTAATGTAACTCCCCTCTACCTTACGAGCAGTGGCCAGGCCAACACTCTTAATGGTAATGGAATATTAGAATGGGAATTTCCTCAAAACAATTCCAGTAACTTGAATGATTTAAATTCATCAGTTCTAGACAAATACACTTATGATCCAGCTAATCCAAGGCCAGTGTCAGTGGGTAGTTTTGCTGTTGATTGTGCTCAGACTGAAAACCGTTCAGACGTCCTAGTTTACACAACACCTCCTCTCGAAGAATCAGTAACGATTTTGGGGCCGGTAATTGCTGAAATATTTGCTTCTACTGATTCCAAAGATACAGATTTCATTATCAGAGTTTTAGATGTATATCCAGATGGTACTTCTATTAATTTAGGTCCTGAAGAATGTGGTGGCGCAATAAGGGCTAGGTTCAGGCAAGGATTTGACAAAGAAGTTCTACTTGAACCTGGAAAAATTGAAAAATACCGCATCGAGCTATTTGACATGGGCCATGTTTTCCTACCTGGACACAGAATCCGATTGGAAATTTATTCCAGTGCCTATCCCCTGTTACATCCCAACCCCAACACTGGCAATCCCATTGCCACTGATACCAAACAAAAAAAGGCACATCAAACAATCTATCATGACAAAAAACATCCATCTGCAGTTTATTTGCCAGTTATATCCAAAAATAGCTCAACATATAATCAAATATTTGTTTAAACCAGGAAATAATGACAAACATGATTCAGGAACAGATCAATTCAGGGTTACATACGAAATCTAATAAAGGCTAAACCTAAAATAATAGCGTAGATATAAATTATTGTTCTGTTGATATTGTTTATGAGTAATCAATAAGTGCTTGTTGTTGATAACAGTCTTTTGAAAAAAGTTAAAATAAACCTCCCAAAATCTTGATTACCATAAAATTTTTTTAGCAGTTGTTCTACTTGTATTAGGAAGATAAATATGAATATCAAAGAAATCTTAACTGGACAAGAACATGATAAATTGTTCTTACTAGGTAATGAGGCCGCAGTCCGCGGAGCTCTGGAATCAGGAGTATCAGTAGCAACTACCTATCCTGGAACACCCTCATCAGAGATAGGTAATGTTTTATCAGTGCTTGCTAAGGATGCCGGGATATATTTTGAATTTTCGATTAATGAAAAGGTAGCTCTTGAAGTTGCTGCTGCAGCTTCAGCTTCAGGACTCAGATCATTCACTTTCATGAAACATGTAGGTGTTAATGTGGCTTCAGATTCCCTTATGAGTGTTGCCTACACCAGTGTTCAGGGAGGGATGGTTATTCTCACTGCAGACGACCCTTCTATGTTTTCTTCTCAGAATGAACAGGATAATCGTCATTACGCAAGATTGGCAAACATTCCTCTCCTGGAAGCTTCAAATCCCCAAGAAGTGAAGGATCTAATGAAATATGCCTACGAGTTATCAGAAGAATTCAAATTACCTGTAATTCTGCGTACAACTACGCGAGTTTCTCATATGAGGGGGGTGGTTGAACTTGGTCGGCTGATGAGTGCAAAGAGCAAAGGCCATTTTGAAAAGGATCCCAACCGTTTTGTCCCGGTCCCAGCCACAGCTAGGATAATGCACAAGAATCTTATTAAAAAAATGGACAAAATAGGGGTACTTTCCAATAATTCTTCATTGAATCCAATCCACACTAAAGGAGGTAATATTGGGATTGTCACCAGTGGCAGTGCCTATAATTATGTTATGGATGTGGTGGAGGAAAACGATCTACCAGTTAATGTGCTTAAAATAACATTTTCTTATCCCTTCCCTGAAAAAAGAGTTTATGAATTTTTGGAAGATGTGGAAAGGGTTTTGGTTGTAGAAGAAGTTGACCCAATTATGGAAAAAGAGATAATGGCAGTGGTTGGCAAACATCAGCTTAACAAAATAGTTCATGGGAAATTAGACGGTACTCTGCCAATGATTTACGAGTACAATCCAGATATTATTTTACAGGGATTGGGAAAGATGATGGGGGTGGAAAATACATCTAAAAAAACAGTTAAATCTTCATTAGAACTTCCAAAAAGACCTCCAACTCTATGTCCGGGATGTCCTCATAGAGCAGCGTATTTTGAGGTTAAAAAAGCCGCAGAAAACCTAAATATTAATGATCTAATATTTCCCACTGACATTGGTTGTTATACATTAGGCATTGAATCACCCTACCAAGTAGCAGATTACCTCCTGTCAATGGGCTCATCAATTGGAACCAGTTGTGGGTTTTCCAAGGCCACTCTTCAAACAGTAGTAAGTTTTATCGGTGATTCCACCTTTTTCCATGCTGGGATACCTCCACTTATCAATGCTGTTCACAACAAGAACAAATTCGTCCTAGTTATCTTGGACAACCGAACCACAGCAATGACTGGTGGTCAACCACACCCAGGACTACCAGTGGATGGTATGGGATTAGAAGCACCAGAACTATCCATACCAGACATTGTAAGGGCTTGTGGAGTAGAATTTGTGGAAGTAATAAATCCACTAAACGTGGCTAAATCCAGGGAAATCTTTGAAAAAGCGCTCCAGTTTGATAAATTGGCAGTGGTCATATCTAAATACCCCTGCATGTTAATTAAAACTCGTGAAAAGAAAGGAAAAAATATTATTTTCCAAGTTCAGGATGATAAATGTACCAATTGCAATACTTGCATAACAGAACTTACCTGCCCAGCCATCTACACCATGGATAATGATAAAATCAGAATTGATCCATTAATGTGCAGAAAATGTAGTGTGTGTGTTCAGATATGTCCAGAAAAGGCCATCAGGGCTGAAAAAATAGATAAATCAGGAGAGGAGGGATAATCATGCATCCTTACCATATTTACATTTCAGGAGTGGGTGGCCAGGGAATTATCAAAACATCAGTTATTATGGGTGAAGCCGCCATGAAAAGAGGCTTACCAGTGGTTGTTGGTGAAATCCATGGCATGTCCCAGAGGGGAGGTGAGGTATCCACACAGATGAAAATTGGAGTATCCCACAGCCCACTTATCGAAGAAGGCAATGCAGATCTTATCCTAGCATTTGAACCATTAGAAGCTGTAAGAAGTGTTAACATGATAAATAAGGATAGTTACGTGGTTATGAATACTGCTCCTATTTATCCTTTTAACCTCAGCCAAAGTGAAAATTCATATCCTGATTTATCCACAATCCTGAGTGAACTGCGTTCTCATACCAAAAAAGTTATAGCCATGGATGCAGATGAGATAGCCAAGAAATCAGGCCACATACTATCAATGAACATGGTCATGTTAGGCGGTGCAACTGCAGTACCTGGATTCCCTCTGGATAAAAAGACCATAATCAAATCCATGCAAGATAATCTTCCTGAAAGAAGCATTCCTATAAATCTAAAAGCATTCGAGGAAGGGTTCAAGTTCTGTATGTCAAAACTCTAATTTCTTTTATTGTAAATATTAAAAAAGTGTAAAAAAGAAAAAAATTAATTACCAGTTGTAGACCTCTTCAGAAGGTATTATAGTAGCCTCTCTTTTTCTAAGGGCTTCAATTCCTGCATCAATGTCTTCTGGACGCAGCAATACAATGGCTCTTTCTTCCTTTTCATCCACAAAGGCGTAAAGATAGTCTAAGTTAATATCAGAATCATCAAGCATCCCCAAGATGGTGCTTAATCCTCCTGGTTGGTCAGACATCTCCACAGCAATTACATAACCAGTTTTCACCACAAAATTATTTTTCTCGAGGATCTTTTTTGCTTCATCTGGTTTAGGCACAATTAAGCGTAATATGCCGAAGTCAGAGGTATCTGCAATGGAAAGAGCCCTAATGTTAAATCCAGCATCAGCCAGAACATCCAAAGCGTTTCTCATTCTTCCTTTCTTATTTTCCAAGAAAATAGATAACTGTTTTATTTTCATAATTGTTCCCCTTCATAATTCTCGTTTATCAATAACTCTAACTGCTTTACCTTCACTACGTGGCAGTGTTTTTGGTTCCACCAAGGTAACATTCACTCTTAAGCCAATTTCATCATGAATAAAGTGTTCTATTTTATTTTTAATACCAACTAACTCTTTAACTTCGTCAGAGAAGAGTTTTGGTGATGTTTCCACTTGAACTTCTAATTCATCCAAGTGTTGGGGTCTGGTGGCAATGATCTGGTAATGAGGTTCAATACCATCCATCTTAAGAAGTGCTTTTTCTATTTGGGAGGGGAAAACCGCAACTCCACGAATCTTAAGCATGTCATCGGTCCTTCCAGTTATGCGTTCCATTTTAATAAGAGTCCTGCCACAGGGACACGTTCCCCTTCTTAAGTTAGTTATGTCCTTGGTTCTAAAACGAATAATTGGCATACCATGACGGGTTAAAGTGGTCAAAACAAGCTCACCTTTTTCTCCGTCTTTGAGAACTTCCATAGTTTCAGAATCAATAATCTCAGGATAAAAATGATCCTCCATAACATGCAAACCATCCTGTTCAGGACATTCTAAAGCAATCCCGGGGCCCATTATTTCAGTTAGACCGTAAATATTATATGCTGGGGAATCAAACCGCTTTTGGAGTTTTTGTCGCATTTCTTCAGTCCACATTTCAGCTCCAAAACCAATGGAGTTAAGATTTAGATCACTACTTTCTACACCTTCTTCTTCAGCTACTTCAGCTAAGTAAAGTCCGTAGGAGGGTGTGACTATTAAAATAGTTGTTCCAAAATCTTTCATTATTTCGATTTGCCTACGAGTCTGTCCAGTTGAAATAGGGATCACTGTAGCGCCTATATGTTGAGCACCATAATGTACACCGAAACCTCCAGTGAAAAGACCGTAACCATGAGTGTTCTGGATGATATCATCTTCTGTAACTCCAAACATGGTCAAACCCCGGGCCATGACTTCACTCCAGATTTTGATATCTTCTTTTGTATATCCTGATACCGTAGGTTTGCCAGTGGTTCCAGAAGAGGTGTGAACTTCCACTATCTCCCTACGGGGAACTGCAAACATTCCAAAGGGATAGGCAGCACGAAGGTCATCTTTAGTGGTTAAAGGTAGTTTTTGAATATCATCCAAGGTTTTAATATCTTCTGGTCTGATACCAGCTTCATTAAAACGTTTTTTGTAATAGGGCACAGTTTCATAGGCCCTTTTAACTACGTCTTGTAATCGTTTCAGTTGTAGTTTTTTTAATTCATCATGGGCCATGCATTCAATCTCTTCATTCCAGATCATATTGAATCTCCTTGCAATCAATTTGCCTCATACCAAATAAGGATTCTCAGTCACTTTAAAACTTTTAATAACTTTATCCATCTCAGCGCTATACTCCACGAGAGGGTCGTCAAAGATGAAAATTATGAAATAAAGTATATTATTTTTTTGTAAAGCAATTCCCCTGGTGGCATAGACTTTATCACTTGGTTTGTAATTGGCCATAAACTCATAAGCAGTTTGATTGTCCACAGTGATACTACCTTCATAGTAGATCATACCGTTTTTCAAAATATTTGATCTCCAAGCAGCAACTCGATGTGTGAAATTATGAGTTCCCAATTCTTCCCTAAAGATAGACACGCTGTTATTTTCATCTTTTGAAACAGTAACTAAAAGACGGGATCTACTTTTAGTGTCATCACCTTTGCCAGTAATATTCCAACCTTCAGGATAATCTAATGATATCATTCCATCAGAAAAATGATTTTTCTGTAATTTTACTGGGCTATTTGTGTTGTGTGTTTGGTTTTGACTAGTTAAATCATCAACAGGCCACATTAGAACAGTAACAACCACAATAATTAGAACAATAAGGCTAATAATCATTATTATTGGGGTTTCTCTGAAAATTTGGCTAGGATTTGTTTTTAGGATTTCAGATCTCGACTTTTTAGTTTCCTTTTTTGCTTTTTGAAGTTTTGCAGGTCCATCCTTTTTCTCTTTGCTTGTTGATTTAAGGGAAGCAAATTTGCTGGTAATGTCAGCTCCTTTCTTTTTCAGATCAAGAGAGTCTAACTTTTTCCGAATATTGTTTTTCGGTTTTGAAAATTTCCGGCTAATTTTTCTTTTCTGGTCACCGGTTACGGGTTTTCCGAGTTTAGGTGGACGATCTTCACTCAAAATTTCACTACCAATTTGAAGTATTTCATTTACTCATTTATTCTAAAGGTAATTTAACCCTATCTAAAACTCTCACAGACTAAAGGATATGAAGAGGTTTGATCCCATACATTATTTAAATCTGATAGGCAAGCAATACTGGATCAAGCAATTGGGTGATACTTCTTTTAAGTCGAATAATAACAGAATGTAAATAGATATATATACTCTTCTTACATTCATTAATCATTGGATGTCATGATAAAATTTATTGGAACTGAATTGGTTGTGATTATGTGGATTTAGTTATACTGAGTGTTGTTGTTTTGGTATTTCTCTTGATAAATGGTTTTGTGGGTTATGTGGCATGGCGAAGAACACAGAGTGCTGATGATTATATGGTGGCAGGGAGACAAACACACCCTTTTATCATGGCCTTAAGTTATGGGGCTACTTTTATTAGCACTGCAGCCATTGTTGGTTTTGGAGGGGTGGCTGCAAATTATGGAATGGGAATCTTGTGGCTGGTCTTTTTAAACATTCTTATAGGAATCTTCATAGCTTTTGTGTTTTTTGGAAAACGTACTCGTAAAATGGGCCATAACATGGGGGCCCTTACCTTTCCCGAATTTTTATCCAAACGCTTTGATAGTAAATTCATCCAATATTTCTCAGGTGCCGTTATTTTTATTGGAATGCCACTTTACGCTTCGGTTGTGTTGGTAGGAATGGCACGGTTTGTGGAAACTACCCTTCATATTCATTATTATGTTGCTTTGATTGTAATGGCGATTTTTGTAGCTGCTTATGTAATATTTGGTGGTATCCGGGGAGTAATGTATACTGATGCCTTGCAAGGTAGTATAATGTTTTTTGGAATGATAATCCTTCTGGCAACAAGTTATTGGATGCTGGGCGGTGTGGTTGATGCTAACCAAGCTCTCACCAACTTGGTGAATGTTGTACCTGCCAGCGCCACTGCAGAGGCTACAGCTACTGGATTCACAGGATGGACGTCGATGCCTTCATTGGGAAGTCCTTTTTGGTGGACACTGGTCTCTAGTCTAATTTTGGGAGTTGGTATTGGGGTAATATCCCAACCCCAACTGGTGGTGCGATTCATGACTGTCAAATCAAATCGGGAATTGAACCGAGCAGTTTTGATTGGTGGATTATTCATTTTTGTAATCACTTTCGGAGCTTACGTGGTTGGTGCGCTTTCCAATGTCTACTTTATTCAAACCACCGGTCAGACTGCAGTTCAAGCTGCAGGAGGTAACTTGGACAAGGTCATTCCATTATTTATCACTGCAGCAATGCCTTTATGGTTTACATATCTTTTCATGGTTGCTCTTTTATCTGCTGCAATGTCCACTCTGTCAGCACAGTTCCATGTGCAGGGCACTGCCTTTGGACGGGATATATACGAAACTTTAGTTCAAAAAACTGGAGGATCCTCAGTGATGGTGGCCAGGATAGGGATCCTGATTGCTGTATTGATTGCAGTGTTTTTAGGATTTGTGTTGCCTTCCAGCATTGTTGCCTTGGGAACTTCTCTCTGGTTTGGTATAACTGCTGCAGCCTTCCTGGGAATATATGTAGCTGCAATTTACTGGAAACGGGCCACAAAGGAGGGAGCAATCGCAGGCTTAGTATCTGGGGCTATGGTTAGTTTATTATGGTTATTGTTCGGATTTAAAAAAACAGCCGGACCATTAGGCATTTCTCAAGCTTTAACCGGACAATCAACAATTATCACATCAGCGCCATGGCCCACAGTTGATCCCATGGTCATAGCACTACCAATAGCAATCATTGCCACAATCTTGGTCAGTTTTCTAACCAAACCTCCTGAAAAAGAGTTTTTGTCTAAGTGTTTTCAGGGAATAGACTCCTCTAAAGGTAAATAATCAAAAAACATAATTAGTATTGGTTTTTGATGAAACTCCGAGATTATCATTTTCAAAAGAACATGGCACATAATTGGATGGAGGTTTTCCAGAATCCACATCCGGTCCAAATTCAAAGTTTCAAGACTGGAACTGTTGTCATTAACAGCCGGGGCACTCTAAATCCAGAACATCCCCAAGCAAAAAATGTCCTGGATGAGGAATTGGAAGTTCCCATTCTAGCCCATTGGGTGCATCATGAAGATAAGGGTGATTTTCTCATAGACACAGGACTCGATGCTTCTTACACCCAAGATCCCAGAGGCCGAATGGAAGGGACAGCTGTGGATGAATTCCGACAGAATAAAGGCGAAAATATATCTAATTTCCTTCAAAAAAATCATATAAATCTGAAAATGGTGTTTTTGAGCCATTTACACGCTGATCACGCTGCTGGTGTGAGGGAACTTCCCAAACACATACCTTACGTAATTCCAAAAGGTGAATATTCTGAATATCATCCAGAGATTCATGGCAATTTTCTGGAGGGTCTGGAAGAACTATATGAGATTGACTTTCTTAAAGCAAATCGAATGCCTCCATTGGGTCTCAGCGCAGATCTGTTGGGGGATGGATCATTATGGGCCATCCACACGCCAGGACACACCCCATGGCATGTTTCTTTTATTGTAAATTGTTTGGAAGGCCCTATTTTACTAACTATTGACGCAGTCTTTGTCAATGAAAACCTGAAACTTGGTGTTGCACCCAGTGATTACACATGGGATGTGAAAAAGGCCCAGGAAACATTGGATAAAATAATTGAATTTTTGAGGATGCACAAGCAAGTTAGGGTGGGCGCGGGTCATGAAGCTTTATAATAATGTGAAAGCTATTTTCGTGGATAATTTTGATTTTTAATAAGTATTTATTATTTTGGGATGTTAAGAAAGATTTGAAAGGTATCATTGAATTTTCAGTAATAGATTGAATATTTTCCAATAATACATTGTTTTTGTTTTTTTGGCATAGCTAGATATTAGTTTGGGGATGGGATTATTTCTAAGTTAATTGTTTCTATTGAGCTTCGCGAATCATTCTCAAGTTTACTGTAAAAGGATAAAATCGATAAAAAAATATAAAAAGTAGTTTTTCATTAATAATAATGATAAATAATATTTGGTGAAAATAGGGGCAAAAGGAGGTGAGAAATTGGTTCTAGGAATTGATGATCCCTGGATATGGGGTGCGTATGTTGGTTGTATTCTGGTAACTCTTTTGTGTGTTGTTTATGGTATCCTCAACTGGAATAAAGGCGGCGAAGATGAGGAAGAACAAGTAAAAGAAGAATTGGAATGGCATAAAAAAGAAAAAGATATGGAAGAAAAAGAATTAGGTCTTTGGGATGAACACGATGCATAAGAATCTTGTTTAAATCCCTCAAAAAATTGTTTAGGTTGTGGATTTTATGAATGATTTATTTATACTCAGTATTGTAGTTGTTATTTATTTAGCATTAACAGGCTACGTAGGTTATGTAGCTTGGAGGCGAACTAAAACTGCCGATGATTATATGGTGGCAGGAAGGGAAACCCACCCATTTATTATGGCTTTAAGTTATGGTGCAACTTTCATCAGCACTGCAGCAATTGTAGGTTTTGGTGGTACTGCAGGAATATATGGGATGGGCCTTTTATGGTTAACATTTTTGAACATATTGGTGGGTATTTTTATAGCATTTGTATTTTTTGGAAAACGTACCCGGAAAATGGGACACAACTTAGGAGCCCTCACATTTCCTGAGTTTCTATCCAAACGTTTTGATAGTAGGTTCATACAGTATTTCAGTGGAATAGTCATTTTTTTAGGAATGACATTATATGCATCAGTGGTTCTAATTGGTATGGCACGATTTGCCGAAACAACCCTTAGTATTAATTATAATATTGCATTAATAGCATTGGCAGTCATTGTTGCATTGTACGTTATCTTCGGTGGAATAAGAGGGGTGATGTACACTGATGCCTTGCAAGGTAGCATAATGTTTGTGGGAATGTTTATCCTTTTGCTTGCCACTTACTGGATACTAGGAGGTGTAGGTGAAGCTAACCAGGCCCTTACCAATCTAGTAAATTCAGTTCCAGCCGAAGCAACCGCAAAAGCTGCTGCCACTGGATTCACCGGATGGACATCCATGCCTTCACTAGGAAGCCCATTTTGGTGGACGTTGGTCAGTACACTGGTCTTAGGGGTGGGAATAGGAGTTTTATCCCAACCACAACTAGCAGTTCGATTTATGACTGTAAAGTCAAACAGGGAACTGAACCGCGCGGTATTGGTGGGTGGAGTATTCATTCTTCTCATGACTGGAACTGCGTTCATAGTAGGGGCTTTATCCAATGTATACTTCTTTGACACACTTGGAAAACTTTCCATGCAAGTTGTAGGAGGTAATGCTGATAAAATAATCCCTGCCTTTATCACCGCGGCAATGCCTCTGTGGTTTGCCTATCTGTTCATGATAACCTTGCTATCAGCGGCAATGTCAACTCTTAGTGCCCAGATACATACCCAGGGCACTGCCCTTGGAAGGGATATATACGAAACATTAACTAAAAAAACTGGTGGAGCATCAGTATATATTGCTAGACTCGGGATTGCCATCGCCATGATCACCGCAGTTATTATGGGTTTCATTCTACCACCAAACATCATAGCTGTGGGCACATCAATGTGGTTCTCCATAACTGCAGCAGCCTTCCTTTCCATGTATGCATTTGCCCTTTTCTGGAAAGGTTGTACCAAAGCTGGTGCTATATCTGGACTGGTGATTGGAACTCTGATGAGCCTTTTCTGGCTGGTATTCGAATATGCAAAGTCAGCAGAAGCTTTAGGTATTGTTAAAGCACTTACTGGAAATGCAATGTTAATCTCTTCTGCACCATGGCCAACTGTTGACCCTATTGTCATTTCACTACCTGTTGCTTTTGTAGTAACAGTTGTAGTGAGTTTGTTGACAAAAAAACCCAGCAAAGAACATTTAGAAACATGTTTCCAGGGAGTAGGCTAACAAGATCCTTTTTTAATCCCCTTATTTTTTTTTATTGCCCTAGTTTTTCTTGAAAAATGACTATCTATTACATCTTTTTTGGACACAGAATCTGTTTATAGGCTAGAATATCTCATTTTCTTAAAACTATAAGTACAACTTGAAACTTAAATTAAGTATGTTAAAACTTTATCTGTTGTTTAAATTTGTGATTTAACTGGTAGTAAATGGTAAATGAGGTGATATTGTGAGGATAGTGGAACAAATAGTAGGTAAAGAGGTTTTAGATAGTTCGGCTGTGATTATTGGAAAAGTTAAAGATGTAGAAATAAACATGGATACCAACGATATTCAAGCATTTGTAGTGGGCAAAGGTGGCATATCAGAGGGATTAGGTTTGTCTAAAGGCGAAACTATCGTTCCTTATGATATGGTGAGTAAAATAGGCGATAAAATACTTCTGAAAAGTCGGGATGAGAATGTTAGCTATGATTTTTAAATAATTCCACTTTTTTTTTTATAGATGATTTAAAAATTTTATTAGCCTATTAGGTGCTTGGATTGTTTAATCAAGTAATGGTGTAATGATGGAAGTACGAGGCTTGTGCAGCATCTGTGGCAGCATAGCTAAGATGTATACTTGTTCTTTATGTGGAAGTCTGGTTTGCAGTCGATGTTTCCAACCAAAACATGGAATTTGTAAAAGATGCCAAAAAGGCCTGAAAGCACCTTAAATCAAGTAAGGCGAATTTTTTTTAGTAAAGTAAATAATTCTGTTTGAGAGAGTGAACTAATGAGGATCCAAAAAGAAAAAGAACTTCTTATTAATCTTTTAAAGACCAATCAAGTAATAAAATTTGGTAAATTCACCCTTTCCTCTGGTAGGGAGAGTGATTACTATGTTGATATGAAAAAAGCCATTACAGATCCTCAAATTCTTTCTCTGGTGGCCAAAATCATCACCCACATGATCCAGGATCATCAAATTGATAAAATCGCCGGACCCGCTCTGGGCGCGGTTCCTATTGCCACTGCGGTGGCTTTGCACTCAGATATACCCATGCTGATGATTCGCAAGGCTCAGAAGGATTATGGTACGTCCAAACTTATTGAAGGAGATCTAAAAGTAGGGGATAAGGTTATTGTTGTTGAAGATGTCACCACCACTGGAAAATCACTTTTAAAAGCCGTAAAAGCAGTTACCGATAATGGAGGGCAAATTGAAAGGGCTTTTGTTGTGGTTGACCGGGAGGAAGGTGCAGTTGAGGAGTTAAGAAAGGAAGGTTTGCAACTGGAACCTCTTGTATCAATCACTGATTTTAAATAGCATTCTAATTGAAAAATAGCCTTTTTTTACAATTTTTCCATACTCCCTTTTAAGGCGAATATAATAGGGACAACTATGATTTAGTGATGATTTTCCATCAACTTTGCAAGTGTTTTACTAAGTGTCCTAGTTCTGGTTTTATTATTCTCATACCCAGTTCTACTGCATTGGGAGAACCAGGTAATGCCACCAGTAGAGTTTCTTTCCAGACTCCTGCAGTTGCCCTTGATAATATTGCACCAGTTCCCAGTTCTTTATATGATTCGTAACGGAATATCTCTCCAAAACCTTTCAATTCTTTGGTGAAAAGGGGAGTTATGGTTTCGATAGTGATGTCACGTTTTCCAATCCCTGTGCCTCCAGTGCTAATAATGATTTGGGCTCCTTTATCATTCATTTTTTCCAAATTTATTAAAAGAAGTTCTGCATCGTCAGGTATAACTTTGTAAGACACTATTTCATGTTCTCTTTTTAATGATTCCAAAATTATTTTACCGGACAGGTCCTCATTAGGGGGAATATCCTTGTTTATTGAATAATTTTGATTGGATATTGAGTCACTTAGAGTTATTATTCCCACTTTAACTTTCATTGGGCTGTGTTTTTTGTGTTCTTTCATACTTTTACTTTCCATTTTTTCCCCTCAATTAGTAGATCGCAGGTGTTGATAATACAGATATTAAATACATATTATTTTCAGATCAAAAAATTATAGCAGTTCTCATTTTTAAGTTATTTTCACAAATAATATATACTATCTAATTTCCATATGTAAAAACTTCTATAAAGAATAAAAAGGAAAATATCTTATGTTATTTTATTTTAGAGTGAAGGAAGGGCATTAGGTCCAAATCGGAGGCGGTTTTTCGTAGGCGAAAAATTGTGAAAGGAGTCTAATGTCACCCTCCCTCAACAAATAATTTATAGTTTTTTTAACATAAAAACATTTCCCCCTACCACCAGATGCACATCAAAAACTTAAATGATTAGTCAAATATTATAAATAAGTTTCTATAATTGACATAATATCCTCAAATGAGATAATTAAATAAATTATATCTAAATAAGCCCTTAAAGATAGTTTAATAGATTATAATATATTTGGGTGGGGTTATGAAGGAAAAAATTTATGTTCTGGATGCTTCAGGAATAATTGGCGGATTTATATCTAAAAATAACCTTAATATAACTACAAGTGCAGTTATTTCTGAAATAAAAGATATAAAGTCAAAAATTGCCGTTGAATCTGCTTTAATGGAAGGAACCATTATCTTAGAAGAACCAGATTTTGATTCAATAAAGCAAGTCCAAATGGCAATTGAAAATTCTGGTGATATTTTACGATTATCTGAAGTTGATAAACAGTTGGTAGCCTTAGCAGTAACTCTTCGGAAAAAATTCTATCCAGTGGTGGTAACTGATGATTATTCTATCCAAAACATCTTAAAAGTTCTAAACATAGCCTTTAAAAGTGTTTTAACCCCCGGCATAACTGAAGTCTATGGATGGGTCAAGATCTGTCGTGGTTGCAGAAAAAAATATCCACCAGATTATGATTATGAAGAATGTGAAATCTGCGGATCCGCAGTTTACATGAAACCCATAAAAAAATAACTTTTTTTCATCCAAAACCACTATTTATTCTAGTTTTATAGGATTAAAAAGTATTCCATATTTATTTTTAAAAAAATATGGTTGTAAAAATTATTCCGATTCAGATATTATCTAACTGTTCGGAGGTAATTATAAAAACTTGTTGGGGCTAAGGTGAATTATGGATATTTTGAAGATTGGAGTAGTAGTACACGGACCAGAAATAGTTGATTCTGGTTACGCCCAGAAATTTATAGAATTTTTAGAAGAGTATGGGGATGTTAAAGCTAGATTGGGCGGTACTATGGGTAGAACTGCTGTTATTGATGCTCACTTGGAAGATAGGATTGATATTAGTAAAAAACTTTTTCCCAGCCAGTCTGTTGACATCTTTAATCAGGAAAAATATGATGTCATCTTTCTCATTAACTATGGTAAATCCAGTGTAACTGGTCATGCCTTCGGATACAAAGTTTACAATAACTGCCAAGACCAACCTCCGCTCATTCAAATGGAAAGGCCTGGAGAAGCAGATGGAAGTGTCGTGGCTTGGAGGAATGACCTTGAAGAACTAGCCAAGGATATTTCAATTAAGATGGGCTTGGTGATGGTGTCTCCCGACGAGATCAAGGAAGCTCTATTTCACGAAGAACCCTGCCAAGATGTTTCAGGCACTGTATGCAGGAAAATTGCGGGAGTATCTCCTGATGAAAACATCTTTGTAAATGGCATAGTAATTGGAAAATCGAATTCTTCAAAAGTTTCAATTATAGCTAAAAACGGCATAATCACTGAATTAGTTGGTGGTAACCTCAAACAACACGGTGTTGAGAAACTGGGAGTAATTAATCTGGAAAAAGCAATTATTAAAACAGGATTGTTGCGTAAATCACAAGTAAAACCTAGAATAATACGATCAAACAAATCTAAACATAAATTTACAGTAGCATTCGTTAACCATGCCGCCGAAGATATTTACAAGTTTAAAAATGTTGACTTGGTAGTTACTGTGGGTGATGATACTACCTTGGTGGCTGCTGATATTCTTTATAGGTTCAATATTCCAGTAATTGGCATTACTGATGGAGATATTGACAAAGTTGTTGAAGAAGGGTTTAAAACTAAAGGCTCATTAATAATTGAAGTTAACGCTGGACGTGATGATATAGTGGGTCGTGAAGTCTTTTTAAAACTTTTTAACAATCAAGAGACCATAGAAATAGAAAATTTAGAAAATTTTAAAAGCAAATTGTTACAGATAATTAACGAGGTAAACCGCAACTACAAGCTAAAGTGAAAATTCAGTATAGGTTTGCCAATGACACTATTAAGCTTTCAATCATAAATTTTTACTTGCAATACCTTTGACAGAAAAAAATCAGATAGAGGTGCGCACTTGGATTTAAAATCATTAATTGATTCAGTTAGGAATTTTGAAGGAATAACCCGAAAAAATTTGATTAAAGATATAACTATTCGGCTAGAAGAGACTTATAATATATCTGGAAAGACTCTTTTAGGGTTTGGAGATGATGCATCTGCCTTAGAGATTGGTAACAGCCAGGTGATACTCATGGCTACCGATGGAATGTGGGGAAAATTAATGGATGCTGACCCCTGGTGGGCTGGATACTGCTCAGTTCTGGTTAATGTAAACGATATTGCCGCTATGGGTGGAATACCACTGGGAATGACTAATGTTTTATCAGTGAAAGATAAAGATATCTGCAGTAAGATTATGGATGGTATTAATGAAGGTGTCAAAAAATTCGGCGTGCCAATGGTAGGAGGGCATGTTCATCCTGATGCACCTTACAACTCCCTTGATGTCTCAATAACCGGCATTATGAATCGCGAAGACATTATTACCAGTTGCAAAGCAAAACCTGGCCATAAAGTGCTGGTGGCTATTGACTTGGATGGAAGGATCCATCCCCAGTTCCACTTGAATTGGGATACCACCACCATGAAAAGTCCAGAACTGGTTCAAGCACAGATTAAAGCCATGAATGAACTGGCAAGTAAACACTTGGTAAGTGCAGGCAAGGATATTAGTAACCCTGGCACACTTGGAACTTTAGGAATGTTATTGGAAGCATCCAATGTGGGAGCTACAATCCAATTGGAGTTGATCCCAAGAAAATATGATATTAGTTGGGAAGATTGGCTTTTACTATACCCTGGTGCTGGTTTCATACTTACAGCAGAGGAAACTAAAGTTGAGGAAATAACCGAAATACTGGAAAAAGTTAACATAACCACCAATGTGGTCGGTGAAATCACATCTGATAAAAAACTTTATTTAAGCTCTGAAAATGACAAACAACTTGTTTTTGATTTTAATTCTGATAAAATCATGGGAATACAGGAGGAAAAACCCTAGGAGGGTATTGGATGCGGGTAAAGGTCAATGGAGAAGAAATAGATCTTGCTGAAGGTTCAACTATACAAGACGCAATAGACGCTGTGGAAGCACCCTACATACCAGGATGTGTGCTGGGTTTGGTTAAGGGTACTAAAGAAGTTGAACGTCATGTGAACAAATTTAAACTTAAAACTACTCAAGGAAGCATCATCATTGAAATATTAAGTGATGCCCCAGAAGTTTTGGTTGAAACATGGAAAGACCAATATAAACAGTTTTCTAAAATGGGTGTCAGATGGACCACATCCCAGGAAGTGGCTATTGGTCCTTTAAAAACAGAACTGATTCCTAGCATGGAAAAATTTCATTATAATCGTTGGGATGTTCTTTTCAGCCTTTCAGGATTCACTGCTGATGCCACTCACTTGGTGTTTTCCAAAGGAGACCATGAAGCCACATATGGAGCTCCTAGTGACAACCGGGGAGTTTTTGCTAGAGTAATTGGTGGTAAAAGAACTATTATGAAACTTACAGATGATGATGAAGTTTTAAAGGTAAAACCAGTCATGGAACGGGAAAGCATTATAAAAAGTGCTGCTATCACTAATTTGGAAACACTCTTAGAGGAAGGAAACCAAGTTTTTACTTATGTACTAGTTAAACCAAATTCCAAGTCCCCTCAATCTGTGGAACATTTCTATGCTTTACAAGAATCTGGAAAAATCCGTGTTGATTACGATTCAAACACATTTGTAGGTTTTTATGCATTACAAGGCTTGGAAAAAGGATCTGAACATATAGATCAGCGTAAAAGAGGAGCTATTACTCTTAGAAATAGGGGGAAAGGGGTTGGGCGTGTTTATATTTATCGTGAGGATCGTGTTTCAACACCGTCCCATAGTGTACTGGGGAAAGTAGAAAAAGGAATGCAATTATTGGATATGGTTAGTTACAGCGATGAAATAACCGTCCAAACATTTCCTGAGAGAATAATGACCTTATCCATGACTCAAAAAGATGCAGAAGAATTTTTAACTGAAAAAGGAGTCAAACAAATCCGTGAAGGGCTTCAAGATGATCAGGCAGTGGTGGTCCGGCAGGAACCTCACTACACCATGGATATTATTGCCCAAGGCCAAGTGAAAACCTATGGCATCCCAGAGGAAGACATTGTCCATGTAAAGTTAGACCAGAATGCACCTCGTTCAACATGGTACTTCCAGAAGATCACTGGACTTCTGGATTCACCAGTAGGGTCCCTGAATGTCCATTTCGCATTCCCTGGAATGAAATTACTAATGTTTAAATCTGTTCCCAAAGAGTCTAAAGGACTAATACCTGAAAATACACCGAAAGACGTGGTAGAATCGGGACAAATTGGTATTACTAACATGTCCCGTCGCCATATTGGGATGGTAGGGGTTCGTTTTGAAAATAACAATGAATTCGGTCCTACTGGAGAACCATTCCAGGGAACGAATATAATTGGAAAGGTGGTCCGAGGAATGGAAAATCTGGAGAAATATAAAGAGGGGGATACAATCTATGTCACCAGAAAATGATAAAGTAACCCGTATGATCATATTAGGGCCCAAAGCTCAACTGAGTCAAAGTGAATTGTTGGGAAAACTGCACATGTTAGAACTTCCATTAACCATCAAATCCACTTGTTATGGGGCAGTGATTCACGGAGATAATAAGACAGTGCAAGATGCAATAACCAAAATAAGGGATTTGGATCCATCAAATATCTTCACCAAAGATCGTGGATTCCCTCCAGGTGATCCTAGAAGGTGCCGTGCCAAAAGAGGGGCAGCAAGGGAAGGATTCCATCAACTAGAAAAGGAATATGAGCTATTGGAATATGTATGTGATGCCCTGGAAAATCCAAAGAAAGTAAGTTTAGAGGATTCTAAAAAAATTTCACCTGATGAATTTCGAAAAATTGTCAAGGAGTGTGAAAAATGAATATCAATGGATCATCAACAGGAGAAGAAATAGCACCAATGGCTCTGGCCATCCATAACTTGGTTAACAGGCTTCCTCTTACCATGCGTACTCTAAAAAATCCCGGTGTTCGTATAGAGGAAGGCAAAATCGTTGATTATAAATACACAGGCCCAGTCCTTGAAAAAGTTTTGGAAAACGGTGTGATGATTCAAGAAATCCCTCAAAGTGGGGAATATGAGGGAACACCAGTGATAGTTGTTCCGATTATAGAAGAAGGAACAGTTATAGCATCTATAGGTGTGGTTGATATCACAAAAGGAATTTACAGTGATATAATGGAAATTACCAAAAGACCAGAAGAATTACCTGATTCCAGGGGTGGCTAAATGAAAGTGGCTGTATTCCCACCTAACTCTCTTATACTAGCGGACATGGTTGAAAGAAAGGGACATGAACCTCTAGTTATTCAGAAAGAGATTCGTCAAAAGGTAACTGACCCAGAAATAGACTCCCCTCCATTTAACATAACTGAAGAAGATCCTATCAAAGGGTTAAAATATGCTGCAATTGAGGTTCCATCAGGTATAAGGGGTAGAATGGCTATTTTTGGGCCTATAATTGACGAAGCAGATGCCATCATAATCATGGAGGATGCGCCTTACGGTTTTGGATGTATAGGTTGTGCTCGTACCAATGAACTTACCATGTACTTCTTGCGTAAGAAGGGTGTTCCAATACTGGAACTACACTACCCTGAAACAAGAGAAGAAACCATGGAAATGGTAAACAAAATCAACACTTTCTTAGATAAGCTGACAGAATCCACCAAACCAAACGAGGAACAAGGGGAGTAAGAATATGGTTAAAATAGCTCAGATTTCATGTGGAACTGATTACAGTGGTGTGCAGAAAGAGATTGAAAAAGCAGCATCCACTTTCGGTGCTGAAATTACAATACCTGAAGCAGACCTTGATTACATTGACGAAGCTTATCATAAGTTCGGATTTAACGCCGCCTCAAGCAGTGTACGTCTAATGATAGCCAGAGCAATGTCCCTGGTTGAAGGAAAATCAGATGCAGATGCGGTATTTATTGCATCATGTTTTAGATGTGCCGAGGCAGCACTAGTAAGAAACGAAGTAAGACGATTTATACAACAAAACACTAATTTACCGGTGGTTACTTATTCATTCACCGAACGAACCAAGGCTGACGAACTTTTCATCCGAATGGAAGCATTATCAACCATTGTAGCACGAAAAAGCTTACTTGCAAGAGAAAAACAGGAAGGCCTCACATTAGGGATTGATTCAGGTTCAACCACAACTAAAGTCGCGTTGATGGAAAACGATAAAATCCTTGGAACTGGTTGGGTCCCCACCACTGATGTGATTGCCAGTGCCAATGAAGCAATGGAACAGGCCTTTGAAGGAAGCGAGTATAAACTTGATGATGTTGACGGGATTGGAGTCACTGGTTATGGTAGAATCACAATAGGTAAACATTTTGATGCCGGGCTTATTCAAGAAGAACTTTCTGTAAACTCTAAAGGTGCAGTTTATCTTGCTGGCCACCAGAAAGGAGAAGCAACTGTCCTGGACATTGGTGGTATGGATAACAAGGTCATTACTGTTAACGATGGAATTCCTGACAACTTCACCATGGGTGGAATATGTGCCGGGGCATCTGGAAGATTCTTAGAAATCACCGCCAGGAGATTAGGTGTGGATATAACTGAATTAGGGCCTTTAGCACTTAAAGGAAACTTCCAAAAAGCACTTTTAAACAGTTACTGTATTGTATTTGGAATACAAGACTTAGTTACATCACTGGCTGCAGGGGAAACCAAACAAGATGTAGCTGCAGCTGCTTGTTACTCTGTAGCAGAACAAGTTTATGAACAACAATTGCAGGAAATCGATGTGCGTGAACCACTTATCCAGGTAGGAGGAACCAGTCTTATAGGGGGATTGGTAAAAGCAGTCAGCACGGTCTTGGGTGGAATGGATGTCATTGTACCAGAAAACTCCTCCCATATCGGTGCAGTGGGATCAGCTTTACTGGTTTCAGGCATAGGTGAAAAGAAAGATTTCGGAGCTAAAAAATTATCTGGGGATTCAAATGCAAGTCGAATGCCACGATGAAAGTGGACAAAAAGTCTACGATATGATCTTGAGGCAAATACTCCAAGACATCCAAATTGTTAGAGCTGTAAAAGATGTCCGGATTTTTATTGATCCCAGAAAGCCAGTATTCATAATAGCACTTCAGTATCAGAAAACCTCCCCACCAATAGTTTTAGAGGACTTCACAGAATACGAATATGACCCTGAAGCAAATGAAACTTTTATACGAATCAAAGACGAGAAATACTTGCCTGAACTTCTTAAAAAACTCTGGGAAATAGAGGGGAGAAATAAAATTCATCAACCAAGCCGTTTTGAGGTAATAATCGATGACCCGCAAGTAAAACTTGAAGGATTGGTGGTGCACGATCCAGAAGAAGATCTTAAAAAGAAGATCTACGATGCTATCTTCCGTATAATACCCGAGGGATTTCGGGTTGTGGAACACTATTCTGAGGATAATTTAATAGTCTTAACTTGTTCCGATGAATATATTAAGGAAGAGTACTTGGAAAAAACCCAAGAAATAATAAAAGAAATGAAAGAAAATAAAAAAAACAATTACTACTGAATATGTAAAAAAAAAAATTTAATTCAATCTTTAAAAAAGGAATTTTTAAATTTCTATGAAATCAGGGAGGAAATTTTAATGAACGAATCTAAATTCGCCCATATAACAAAAGCACACCCTTGTTTTAATGAGAAAATGCATGATAAGGTGGGAAGGGTTCACCTACCAATAGCACCTCGATGTAACATACAGTGCAACTTTTGCACCAGGGAAATAAACAAATGTGAACAACGCCCAGGAGTATCTTCCAGAGTCATGACCGTTGCAGAGGCAGTCACCCACGTAGCCAAGGTAATTAAGGAAATGCCCATCAGTGTGGTGGGAGTAGCAGGACCCGGAGATGCGCTTGCCAATCCTGAAACACTAGAATTTTTCCGAATAATTGACAAAAAATTCCCCGACCTCATCAAATGTATGAGTACTAACGGACTCCTACTGGCTGACATGGCTGAAGAAGTAGCCGAAGCTAACGTGAGCACTATAACCGTAACTGTGAATGCAATTGACCCAGAAATTGGTAAAAAGATATATTCTAGAGCAATATATGATGGGAAAGTCTACGAAGGAGAAGAAGCCTTTAAAATAATCTCCCAGAAACAGCTAGAAGGAATCGAAAAAGTAGCCAAACTGGGAGTGGTGGTAAAAGTAAACAGTGTCCTGGTCCCAGGTCTCAACGATGACCACATATCGGACATTGCCAAGGAAGTTAAAAAACGTGGTGCTAGTTTAATGAACATCATACCACTAATACCTTTATATAAAATGAAGGATTATCCAAGACCTGGATGTGAAGATCTTTCCAATGTAAGGGATAAAGTCGAGGAAACCATACCAGTCTTCCGTGCATGCACCCAGTGTCGGGCAGATGCCTACGGAGTTCCTGGAAAAGATGACAAGCACTTGGATATGACACCTGCCAGCCATTATTAATCAACGAAATAATAAAATTGGGATACTATTATTTTATAAAAAATCCCTTAACCATTTCTTTTTACTATTTATTCCCCCCCCAATTATTTGTTATTTCTTAATGATAATCAGGATGTGTATCAATGATAAAAACCATGTACTGGGAAAACAATTTACTCTACCTTTTAGATCAAACAATTTTGCCTTATGAAGAAGAATATTTAGTATGCGGAACTTATCAAGACGTTATAACTGCAATTAAAACCATGGTAGTCCGAGGAGCCCCAGCTATTGGAGTGGCTGCTGCTTTTGGAATGGCACTGGCAAGTCTTGATGGTGAAGACTTAGAAAAAGCTGCAACAGAGATGAAAAACGCCCGTCCCACTGCAGTTAACCTATCCTGGGCAGTAAACAGAGTCATGGCTGCTCACAATCCGGTTGATGAGGCCATTTTAATGTATGAAGAAGATAGGGAAACCAACCGGCGCATAGGAAAACATGGAGCCACTCTAATCCGTGATGGGGACACTATTTTAACTCATTGTAATGCAGGGGCACTGGCTTGTGTTGATTATGGGACCGCCCTTGGGGTTATAAGGGCAGCTAATGAGGAAGGTAAAAACATAAGTGTGGTTTGTGATGAAACCCGCCCTGTACTTCAGGGAGCTCGTTTAAGTGTTTGGGAAATGCAGAAAGAAAACATACCAGTAAAATTGATAGTTGACGGAGCTGCCGGTCGCTTAATGCAGGAAGGACAGATAAACAAGGTGATTATTGGTGCAGACCGTGTGGCTAAAGGTGGAATTGCCAATAAAATAGGTTCTCTAATGGTTTCCCTGGCAGCCAAACATTTCAGTGTACCCTTTTATGTGGCAGCACCCCTAAGTACCTTTGATTATGAAAACAATATTTATGATATAGAAATTGAAGAACGAGACTCTGTTGAAGTATTAAGTTTTGCAGGTTGTCAAGCTGCACCTTTCGGGACTGAAGTGAGGAATCCATCCTTTGACGTGGTACCCAGTGATTTGATCACTGGAATCATAACTGAAGACGGAATAGTGGATCCATTCTGAGAAAATTCATATTATGTCCTTGTTTACTCTATTTAATTAATTTTTTTCAGAGGATAATTTTTTTGAAAGAATCATAAATGGCAAACGAATATCCACTCCCACCAATTTTTGCACTGCTTTAAAGAAATCATCCTTTGATTCTAGTTTTGATGACCAACTTTTTTTGTGAATTCTTTTTTTACCATGTATAATTTTTAATTGCCATACATCGCCCTTTCCGGGTATTTCTTGATTGATAGTTTCATCTGAAGTGTCTTCTGTTTTTTTATAATTGTTTTCCCACTCCCAAATTCCTAATCCATCTAAATCATCCCAAAAACACTTCCATGCCCTATTTTCTGGAATCGATACCAGGGTTAGGTATTCATTTTTTTCTGAAAGATGAGAATCTGCTTCAGAAAAAAAGAATAACCTCCCATCCACTAATTTAAGTGAATTATGCCCTCCTAAATTAAAGGAGTACTCTATTTCTAATATTTCCGGTAAGCTGTCCCTGGTCATATAATCACTCCCTACTTATGATATTCGTGCATCAATTGCCATGTGCCACACTCCAGGACTCCTTGATTTAACTTTTCTCTGGTCTAATATTTCCACTTTCCGTGGTTTGGCTATGGACTTAATCATTTTGATAGGCTGGCTATAATCGCTACTAAACTGGTAGTAATTTATTATTCCACCAGATTCTAAGTATTTAATTGCAAGGGGAAGAAATTTATAAGCAGTCTCTGGCAGGTTCATAATTATTCGGTTGGCTTGGATGTTAAGATCATTCATAACATCTCTCACATCCCCTCTAATGGGATAAACTTCACCTTGAAGTTTGTTATTAGCGATATTTTTCTTAAGATAGCTTATTGCTTGGGGGTTGATGTCAATTGCATATATCTTGACTTTACGTGTTCGGCTAATGTTAATAGCAATTGGCCCTACACCTGTAAACATGTCAATAATTATTTCCCCGTCCTTGATTTGATTGGTGATAGTTCTCCTTTCTGTTGCCAAGCGGGGACTAAAATAGACTTCCTTAACATTAAGCATTATATGGGATTCATATTCTTTGTGAATGGTCACAGGCTGATCTTCTCCTGCAAGATGTTCCAGTTCTCGGGTACGATGAACACCCTTAATTTCACTCTTTTTTCGGTAAACACTTTTTCTCTTAGTGAACTTAAGGGCAGCTTCCCCAATAAGATATTTTTCTTCTTCCAACTCCTCTGGAATCTCTAATATGACAACATCACCAATAATATCAAATGATTTTTTAAATTCATCCATCTTCTCAGGAGGAATTCGATCCTTTAAGAAATCTTCAATACTCTGAGGTCTTTTTTTAAGTTTCTCAAAATCAGTTTCTATCAAATTTGAATTTGAAAGGTTTAATTCACTTAAAAGCATAGCATCTGGCTTTTTTTTTAAGGGGAGGTAAACATAATCATCCACACGTTTAATTTTCCATTCATGGCCTAGAATTGATTTCTCCTGTAGAATAAGACGAATAGTATTGGCCTGTTTTTTAGGGATTTTTAAACCGATCATTGAATTAGTCACCTATTTCTTCTCATCATTATTATCCAATATAGTTTTACTTGCTAACATTTATGTTCACTCTAAAAAATAAATTTTATAAACCCTCCGTCTCATAATTAGTTGTTGAAGGTGAAAGAAATGCTCTGCCTGGTTGGATTGGGACTTTATGATGAAAAAGACATATCAGTTAATGGTCTGGAGGCCATCAAATCTGCTGATGTTGTTTACGCTGAATTTTACACAGCTCGTCTTTTTGGAGGAGATTTAAAATCCCTGGAAAGTCTTACTGGGGTCATGATTAATATATTATCCCGAGAAGAGGTGGAAGAGGAGAATTTGCTCATTAAACAAGCTAAAGAGAAAAAAGTCGTGTTTTTAACAGCAGGGGATCCATTAATGGCGACCACTCATTCAGATATCTTAATAGAGGCTAGAAAAAAAGGAATTAAAACGGTCATCATTCACGCATCTTCTATTCTTTCTGCTGCACCTGGCATTGCCGGACTCCAAGCCTACAAGTTTGGTAAGGTCACTACCATCCCACGTCCTGAGGAAAACTATTTTCCTCAATCTCCCTACGAGGTCGTCTCTGGAAATAAGAAGATGGGGTTGCACACACTAGTTCTTTTAGATATTCAAGCCCACCAAAATTATTACATGACTGCCAATGAAGGTCTGGAATATTTAATCCGGATTGAAAATATAAAGAAAGAAGGATTAATATCTGAAGATGCTCTGGCAGTGGTAATTGCACGTGCCGGTTCAAAAGAACCACTGGTCAGAGCGGATAGTGTTGATAAATTGCTGAAAGAAGATTTTGGAGGGCCACTACATTGTATTATAATTCCAGGCGACTTGCACTTTTTAGAGGCCGAAGGGCTAGTTATTCTGGGGGGAGCTCCTGAATCAATTCTAGAAGCAGATTAGTTAGATGAATCATTGTACTAAGAATATAACTGTAATTGATAAGAACACCAAATATACTTGATTAATCACTTAGGATGAAAATGTCTACTAAAAACTTAACCAAGGATGATTTGAAAGTTTCCAAACCATTCCTTAAATGGGCGGGTGGGAAAAGACAACTACTTTTAGAATTGGAAAATAGATTACCTAACTCCATACTCGAAAATAAAGTTATTGAGAGATATGTAGAACCATTTGTTGGTGGAGGAGCTTTATTCTTTCATTTACAGAATAATTATCAAGTTAAAAAGTCCATTCTTTTAGATGTTAACATGGAACTAATCATGGCTTATCAGACGATTCAGAACGATTTTAAATATTTAATCTCAATATTGAAGGATATGGAGGATGAACACCTAAAAAAATCTGAAAAAGATAGAAAAAAGAATTATTATAGTAAAAGGGATGATTTTAATACACAGATGCATGAGATCGACTACACGCACTACAGTTCTGATTGGGTTGACCGGGCAGCTCATCTAATTTTTTTAAACAAGACTTGTTTCAATGGACTTTTCCGACTCAACAGTAAAGGTGAGTTCAATGTACCTTTTGGCAGATACCAAAATCCCACTATATGTGATGTAGAAAATTTACAGTCTGCACATGATTCCCTTAAAAAAACAGAGCTCTTGTGCACGGATTTCACTCACTCCCACCAATTCATCCAAAAAGGCACCCTGGTTTATCTTGATCCACCATATAGGCCTCTAAACAACACATCCCATTTTACTGGATACTCTCGCAATGGATTCAGTGATCAGGACCAGAAGAAATTAGCAGAATTCTATAAAAAAATGGACAACAAAGGTGCACACCTAATTCTAAGCAACAGTGATCCTAAGAATCATAACTTAAAAGATGATTTCTTTGATAAATTGTATTATGGATATAATATAGAACGAGTTCCTGCTAAACGTAACATTAATTCGAAAACCTCACGTAGAGGAGAAATACAGGAGTTAATCATACGAAATTATTCTAATTGATCCTATTTATCCAAAATAAAGGAGTGAGATAGTTGAATTGTGCTTCCTGCCCTCATAAAGATTGTTACGATGGGAAAGATTGTTTAGATAGCAAAGAAGAAATCACAAAACTTTACACAGAACAAGATATCAACTTATTAAAAACTTCTACATCCATCGAATCCAGATATTACATGGAAAAAACACGTTTAGAGGAGATAATCCTCTTTTCTGAGATGATGAATTATGAAAAGATAGGAATGGCATTCTGTTTGGGGTTAGAAGAAGAATCAAGAATAATACATTCCATATTTAAAAAGCATTTTAAGGTCTATTCTGTGTGTTGTAAAGTATGTGGAATTGATAAATCTGATTTTGACCTTGAAAAAATAGAAAAAAATCGTAAAGAGTCCATGTGTAACCCTATTGGCCAAGCATGGTTTCTGAATAAAAAGAAAACCGATCTAAATATAATCATTGGACTATGCATGGGTCATGATTTGTTATTCACCGAACATTCACATGCACCAGTAACCACCCTGGTGGTAAAAGACCGAATACTGGCTCATAATCCATTAGGGGCAGTATACTCAAAATACTATCGAAACAAACTTTTACTCTAAAACTGAAGCTTCAAGCACCTTTTGAATCAGATTTTTGTGTAAATTCACATTTTTCAACATTTTGCAAGGGAATCAAAACGTTTTTTGTCCCAGTTTCTTTAGAAACGTAAATTATTTCAATTAACCCCCTTTTTTCATGGATTTCAATTGACTTAACACCAAATTCCCCCTTACGAAAGTTGTGCACACTTTCATTGATCATGCTCACTTCAATCCTATCGATCATAACTATCACCAGACTTTACTAGAACTGAACATTTATAAGTAATTAATTAAATCTATTATTGGAAATCTGGGAGAAAAATGATAATATCAATATCCATCCAAAAATTTTACAAAAAATATCATATATCGGATACTCTGGAGGTTATTAAAGGATGAATAATGTCATCATAGAGGTTCAAGACCTTAAAAAGAGTTTTGGAGAATTTTCAGCAGTTGAAAATCTAAATCTTAAGATTAATCGTGGGGAAGTGTTCGGGTTCCTGGGACCCAATGGGGCTGGAAAAACAACATCAATCCAAATGATGGTAGGACTCTTACGCCCTAGCAGTGGTCAAGTATTCATAGATGGCCAGGAAGTTCAAGAAATAGAGAAAGGAACCATTGGAATATGTCCACAGGAATTAGTTTTATGGGATTATCTCACATGTAAGGAAAGTTTAATGCTCATGGGTGACCTGTATGAAGTTCCAAGAGAAAAGCTAAAAAAAAGGGTTGATAAATTATTGAATGACCTCTTCCTAACTGAAAAGGCCAACACTGTTGTTTCTCAACTATCTGGTGGTATGAAACGTCGTTTGAATCTGGCATTAGCATTAATTCACGAGCCAGAGATCGTGGTCTTAGACGAACCCTCCGAAGGACTTGACCCTCAATCTCGCAGAGTTTTATGGAATTATATTCGAAGTCTGCGTGATGATGAAGGAAAGACTGTTATTTTGACCACTCACTTAATGGACGAGGCAGACAGGTTATCTGATCGTGTTGCCATTATTGACCATGGTAAGTTGCTACGGCTGGACTCACCTTCAAATCTTAAGAAAGAAACTGGTGAGGGCGATGTAGTAGAAATGATAATTTCAGACCCTAAAAAAAATCAAGAATTTATAAATTCAGTAAAAAAACTGGAAGGAATTCATAGTGTGGTCCAAGTAAATACACAGATTAACATCAGAGCTCGGGACGCTGTTGGCAAACTCCCCCTTATTATGGACGAATTAAAGCAGTTAGGACTTAGAGTAGTTGATCTTTCTGTGCGGCAAAATACACTAGAAGATGTTTTCATTGATTTAACTGGAACTGGATTGAGGGAGTAAAAATGAAATTTATTAGCATCGCCAAAAAAGATTTCAAAGAATTAATACGTGACCGTAAAGGCTTGGCCATGATTCTCCTGTTTCCCCTATTTTTCATGTTAGTATTTGGATTTGCCTTTGGAGGTATGGGGCAGAGTAACCAACCCCACAACTTGGCAGTTGTAAATTATGATAAAGGAGCCACCATGCCTATTACTGGAGAAACAGTGAACTTTGGCAACAATCTAACAAAGGTACTGGAGGATTCGAAGTATCAAGACAGCGATGTTCATTTATTTGATGTAAACCTGACCACTGAAACTGAAGCCAATAAAAAACTTGAAGCTAAAGATGTTGATGCAGCCTTGATCATACCCGAAAACTTTTCTCAATCAATGGTAGCTTTGATCACCAGTACCGCGCAGCAACCAGTAACACTTGGTCAGAACACCTCAGCACAGTCTTCCAATGCCACTTCAACATTGATTATCAGGGGAGACACGGGATATATAGGATTCGGCACCAGTCAAGGCATTTTAACTGGTGTTTTGGAGCAGTATAAGGATACGTTGGTCATCCAAACACGCAGTGCCATCACTGGATCACCAGGGGTTGAAACAACACAGTACATTCAAAGTAAGGTGGAAGCTATTTCCGGCACTGGATCCTTCACCACATTTGACTTTTTAGCTCCGGGAATGATTGTATTTGCAATTTTACTTCTAACCACCACTGTGGCTTCCGCTTTAACCAGGGAGGTGGAAAAAGGCACCTTGGCCCGGCTTAAACTATCTAACATGACATCTTTCGACTTATTATTCGGAGGATTATTACCATGGTCCCTCATTGCCGCGGTACAAGTTGTCATTCTCTTAATTATCGCAGTTCTAATAGGATTCCATTGGCAGGGTGGGTTAAATACACTCATATTAGCCTTATTTGTTGGAATCATAGGGGGAATAGCTTCCATCTCATTAGGTATGATAATTGCTGCCTTCGCACGTAATGACCATCAGGCAAGCAGTCTGGGAACCCTAATAAGTGTGCCCACCAGCTTCCTTGTAGGCGCATTTTTCCCACTCCCTCAAATAGTGATTGGACATCTATGGGGACAATCATTCCAAATTTATGACATCTTACCATGGACCCATGTTCTCTATGCACTCAGAGCAACCTTAACCTTCGGGGGTGGATGGGATGCCATTGCTTACCATGTGGGATGGGCTGCCCTATTAACTGCTGTGCTCTTTGTTATAGGGGTGGTGTTGTTTTCAAGAAACAGATTAAGGGCTGAAAACTAAATCCTATGCAAAAATGAATAATCAAACAGTGATATCGTAATAAATAATACGTTGGTGGGAGTTATTACAGGAAAATATGGTCATAAACATCATGGAAAATCTTCCCAAGATATATTGGATGCCAATAAGATTTTAATGGCGATAGGATTAGT
>DUPR01000033.1 GCA_012838205.1 Methanobacterium sp. | reverse complement strand
CCTAGAAATCGCAGGACAAATACAAAGATACATGGACCGCAACCTACAAGCCCCCAACTACTCAACCAAAACAGGACTAGGAACCTACTGGGGATACCACAACCTAATCTACACCTACAGCAAAATCTTAGACACCTACAGTAAAAATAAACAATTACCTGACTCTGTGGGAGTCAGTAAGTTAATACGTCCTGTTACGGTTAAAGAAGTTATATCAGCAGCAGTGCAAGTTAAAAAAGAGATTAATATTAATCATCATCTGCCTTCTTCAGTATTTATTGGTGGGAAAAACATTAACATGGCTTCTTTCCTAAAACTATTGATTATCAGTGTACTCCAAATTAATAACAATGACCTAAAGACCTTGATTAATGTTCAAATTTTTAATGCTCCTTCTCAATCACAAGATCAGATGAAAACCAGGAGCATGCTTAAAACTGAGTATATTGAAATCGCCAAAAAAGTTGATAGTTACATGAATAGAAATGGTAACGCACCTGGCTATGCAACTGCCCTAAAATAAGACTATAAACAAATCTAAAAATTACCAAAAGATACACATTAAATAGGGGAACAACTCTTATCCTCCATATACTTTTTGGGAAAAAAATTTTATATTGTTTTGAAAATGTTATTTCATGTTTATTAGGTTAGTTAGTTTAATAACTTATAAACATTAAAATATTCCTGAGAACTTGAAAGAGGGATAATTTTGACTGATAATGAAGATTTAGATATTTTAATAGAGAATCTGAAAGATGACGATCCTGATAAAAGAAAAGAAGCTGCTGAAAAGTTAGGTGAAACCGGCACTGAAACTGCTATTGAACCACTTTTAAATGTTTTAAATGATGAAAACCCTCAAGTTAGATTTGCATCGGCAAAAGCCCTGGGCAAAATTGGAGAACCGGCCATTGATCCTCTGGTGCTGATACTAAAAAATGAGGAGGGTAAGATCCGAAGATATGCTACTCTTGCCCTGAAAGATATTAAGAGTGATAAAGTAGTGGGTCAACTGGTTGAAGCTCTTGATGATGGTGATTGGAGTGTTCGTAAGTTTGCATCCAAAGCCTTAGGTGAAATAGGGAACAATAGTGCGGTAGACCCCCTTATTGATACCCTAACTGATGAAGATTGGGGTGTAAGGGTGGCGGCTGTTAAAGCCCTGGGAGATATTGGGGATGAAAAGGGAATCGATCCTATTAAAAAAGCTCGTAGGGCTGCTACTGGTGATAAAGAATTTAAAAAAGCATGCAACAAGGCTTTAAAGAAGATTCAGAAAAAATAATCTGAATCATTTTCCTATTTTTTTATCTAGATGATAAATTTCTTCTCGCCGGTTTTTTAAAAGAGGAAGTTCAACCCTTACTTTTCTAATAAATGAATAATCAATAGTAGCGTATATTATTTCTTCACCAGACCCTGCCTCATTGGTTACTTTCCCCCAAGGATCTGCAACCATTGAATGACCATATGCCACATAGTGTGATTTATCATTTCGTGCTGGTGAAACAGCAGCCACATAAAGCTGGTTATCGACTGCACGAATTTTTATGAGAGGTTTCCAATGAACAGGTCCTGTGGTCATGTTAAATGCTCCTGGAATAATGATTAACTTGGCACCTCGAAGCGCCATTAAACGCAAGAGTTCTGGAAAACGCATATCATAACAGATGCATATCCCGATTTTTCCAAGTTCTGTGTCCACAACAGTGATCTTGTTACCTGCAGTTAGGGTTTGTGACTCTTTGAAGCTGACTGCGTCTGGCACATCAATATCAAATAGATGGATTTTGCGATGCACCCCTATTATCTCACCTTCTGGGTTGAAAAAGAAGCTTGAGTTATAGGTTTTGCCGTTGTGTTTTTCAGGGATAGAACCAGCAACAATATAGGTTTTTTCACTTTTAGCAGCTTGGCTAATTGCCTTAAGAGAGGGGCTGTTTTCTTTTTCTTCAGCATATATTGGGAAAAGTTCAGTTTGATAAGGGCAGTTCCACATCTCTGGTAATATAACTAAATCAGAGTTGGAGGATGCTTCTTTAATCATCTTTAGGGCGTTGGCAATGTTCTTTTTTTTATCATCAACCACTTGCATTTGACACATTGCTAGATTAAAGATATCTTTCATTTAAATAGCCCCTGATAAGATGTTAAAATATAATGAAATATTTGAGTTATTGTTTTAATACATTTAACGCTTTTCAGAGGGTTCTTATGAAATGTTCTTCACGATATATGAAAGAGGTTATTATGATGGATATCTTCATCTTTGAAAGAGGTTATTATGATGGATATCTTCATCTTATAAGCTGTTGAAAACAGGAATAATTGGATGAACCGTTGGTAAAATAGTGGGATAAAAAAATATTGATAAATCTGTTGTTTTCTGGAATTTTAGCTCCAGGATGATGGTTAGAATAAATATTTGATAGATAAATTATAAAAAAGGATGCTTTCCCTTCTATAATTTCTTTTAATTATGTCCATCATTCACTTATTTTTCTTATTGTTTTTACTGTAAACACCTGCGTAGTTTAAAAAGGCTATCATATATTGGTAGGTGAGTTTATCACTACCTGGATGAATTTGATTGTGAGGAGATAATACTTCACAAGTAACTGAAGTGATATTATTACTGTTGCATACTGTAGAAAGAACACCTGAATAATTACCAACTTTGATCAGGGGTGATTTGGTATTATTATAAATATAAAGAGCTAGTTTGAGGCTTTTGGGATTCTTGGGATCGTAGATTATGCAATTTTTCCCTGGAATATCATGGGGCTTGGTGGAATGGCAATCCATAAGTAGTGTGACTTTTTCATTTTTTGCGGTTTGGCTGATTTTGTTAACTGCAGTTCCGGGTATATCAGCCACTCTATTGGGATCCGTGTTATTGTGAATCCTGGTACTGGTTGCTGTATCACGGGGGATTGCGAAGGGAATTATGTAAATTGTACCATTAAATTTTGTACACGTCAAGTGATTTATCAAGTTGGATGCAGCGATTTGTGATGGTAGTTCAGCCCCGTGAACACCAGCAACGATCATGACTCTTGGTTGACTCCCATTGCCCAATCTAATCATTGGGGTTCCATTCTGAGATGCTTGTAATAACTCAGATATTACGGGTGTTTTGTTGATATTATCCATTAAAAGGGTGTTGTTAGTTATGTTTCCACCTGTTGAGTTGTCTATAATGGATATCTTATATTCAAATGAGGCCAATGCAAGAGATTTTTTAAATTGGGGCGTGATTGTAGATTCTGTGTTTCCTGATTTTGTGAAATTTACAAAGAAAAAAATTCCAACAATTAATAGAATCAAGATTATTCCGACCAAAAATCCTCTTTTCATAACTATAATTTTGGGACCAGTCTTTGTTCTTTTTTTAGTACGTAAAGATGGCGGTTTTTTGGTTGAAAAAACAATTCCTCCTACATAATGTAAACCTTTAAACATACACCAGTGTAAATATATGGCACCAAGTATTATAAATTCGATGAACCAACAACCATCAAATTGTCATTTATGTAGTATATTACAATATTAATTCTTACAATATTAATTCAATACTACTACTAATTTGAATGAAAAATTCTATAAATGTATTTCTGTAAAAATCTATTTTTAGGAGAATTGAATTAATAATAACATAAATGATTTTAAATTTAATTGATTACCAGAACAGAAGGGAATTAACATGCTTGAAGATGATCATTTCAACGATTTGAAGAAGTATAATCTGTTTATTAGCCATAATGGTGAAGGAAACGAAGAATATCTTGAATTTATCAGAAGACTTGTGGAAGCACGTGACTTTCAGTGGAAAGATCATGGAATTCCTGGCAAAAACAGTCCTGATGATCTCCGTCAGCAGATGGATAAGGCAGATGTTGTGATCATACTCAGTGGTCTTTATTCCAAACACTATGATTTAATAAAAAATCAGGTGGATTTAGCCTGTCAGTTGAACAAACCAATAATTCTTATACGGCCTTATGGTCTAGAAGAAGTTCCTGCGGAGTTAGAGAAATTGGCAAAAGGTGTAGTTGGATGGAATAAGGTGTGTATTGTAGAACAGATTGAGGAGTCTTTTGTTGATAAATAAATCCATAAATTTTTTTTTCAACACTGATTAGTTTAAACTATTATCATTTTCTCAATTTAGATTTTTTTTAGCCCATATTTTTACATTTTAATTTGTGTAATAACTAATAGAAAGATATATTAGTTTTTTTCTAATATAATAACATATCAGAGTTTTAGATGAATTGGAGGCGAAGGTGACTGTATGGAGAGTAAACTCAAATTATTGTCTTTAAAGATTTTATTGGTAGTTCTGATTTTATTTTTAAATATATGTTGTGTGTCAGCAGCCCAATGGGAAGTTGGAGTTGGACAGACCTATAATAACATTCAAACAGCTATTGATAATGTAAACACAGTTGACGGTGATGTTATCAATGTGCACAGTGGAGTTTATTTTGAAGATGTTACAGTAAATAAAAAACTCACCTTAAAAGCCCACTCTGGCGATAATGTTCATTTACAACCAGTTAATACTGGTTTTACTGTGGTATCCGGAGGTAGTGGAAGCTCCATTGACGGTTTTCACTTAGATAATAGTCCACAGGGAACTGGTATCAATATCAGTGCCAATGGCTGCACAGTTAAAAATAACAATATAAATGGGGGTTCAACTGGAATTAGAGTTTATGGTGCTAACACCACCATATTTAGCAATGCACTCTCCGGACAATCAAAAATAGGCATTATGGCAAATCTCACCGGAGGTTTCTTTGACATCTCTAAAAATAGCGTCACCAATATTAAAGGCTTGGGAACATTGAATGGTATCCTGATAAGTACTAATGGCAGCGTAACTAACGTTAATATCATTAAAAACACTTTTTCACAAATTAACGCATTGGGAATAAACAGTAGTGTCTTTGTAATTCAATTGGGAAAAAGTAAAGGTGCTGATGGTAATCCAGAAGTGGCTGATATCGCTAATTTAAAGGTTACTAAAAATTTAATTATTGATATCAATGCTGCTAGCGCTATTATGGGAATGGAAATAGTTACAAGTAGTGTAGATGCCCTAATTTCAGAAAATAAAATTTCTAATCTTATAGGAACTCTTGGCAGTTCGGTTTATGCGCTTGAAGCAGCAATAGTAGGTAATGGAATTGTTTTGGTTTCAAAAAATAATATATCGGGGATAAGTGCCAGTGAACAAGCTGTGGGAATTGTAACTGTTGCTTTAGGTGATTTAGTATTGATGGATAACCAAGTTTCAAATATTAACAAGGCTAATGCTAGTGCAGGAATCATAGGCCTTGGATTGCTTAATAATGCAAAACTGAAAAATAACATTGTCTTTGATATCACTTCCCCCAGTATAGCTGCTGGAATTGTAGGCACAGCAATGTCACATCTAGATGTTTTATTTAATGATGTGAAGAGAGTGGTTGGAGCTAATGATGTGTCACTGGTTACTGCTGGTTTTAACACCACAACTGTTCAGGGAAACAACATAGAAGGTGATGGATCTGGAATAGGCATTGTGATATGCTCCCCTAATGGAATGATTAATTATAATCGGATTGTAAATTATGATTTTTACATTCAAAACTTCCTATTCTCCTCCTTCGGACCAACTATAGATGAAATGCTCAAACCCATTGATGATGCCATTAAAAAGAACCCCGAATTGGAGCCAATTTTAAAACCCATCAGGGATGAACTAGATAAGCTTTTTCATGAACTCGAAAATAGCAAAACCACTGCAAGCTTCAACTGGTATGGGAATAATAACCCTGATTCTGGCAAATTTTTCATTGGAAATGGAACCCTAATTTATTCCCCGTGGCTTATTTTAACCATTAAAGCAATCCCCTCCACTATATATCAGGGTCAACATTCAATGATCACTGCCGATGTTTACACTGATGTAGCTGGTGGTTATCATCGAGCGGATGCAGATATGTACTTTAGTGGATCCTCGGTTACATTCACCACTAATTTAGGTAGTGTGGGAAGTAAAACTGTCCTTGTCCCATGGCTTAAAGGCCTTGCTAAAGCAATTTTAAGAGCGGATGAAGGCCCTGGCATTGCAACCATTACCGCATCAGATTATGAAACTGTTAAATGTTTTGTAACCATCCTTGGAGCGTCAGTCACCCCCACTTCACTTTATACAGTGCCAATGCAAGAAACTGGAACACCATTAGAAGGATTAGCACTAGCCCTTTTAATCTTATTTAACGGATTCATCTGCACTATAAAAAATAATAAATAAGGGAATGGTGGGCATCCCCCCCCCTTTTTTTGGTCAATGCAGCTTTTTGACTGTCCACTCTTATTGCCTATTTTTTCCTGATAGGTGTGTTAATAAGTACTGCGCAGTTTTTACACTGTTTAGTGGCAATAAAATCGTTTGATGATTTGTGGCTTATATCAGTTGAACCACAATTGGGGCAAGATCTTTCAGAATGCTTGTCATTAACAATAACGACTGGACCGGTAATTGAACAATTTAAAACCAAAAATTTTCCAATCATTTTTACATCCTCCGGTTAATGAAAATATTTTTACTTATTAACAAAAATTATTCTATTTTCACATCCATTTAAACGTTATAGTGAAAACAAGAACAATAAAGAAAAATGTTGGATAATCATTAAAAAAATCATGATTATTCATCAGGCTAAACTTATTATAATGAATTAAACAAGTGTTATTTTTTGTGAAAAATGTGAATTTACTAGTGAAAACAAAAATTCGGCCTAATTGTCATTTTTTTGGAATTGGATTTAAAAAAAAACCATTAAAGTTTTAATAATTTACTAATTTAATAATTTGAAGGCCAATTTAATAAATTCGAGAATCATCAAGATTAAAATAAAAAATAAAAACATTACAAACAATTGTGTAATTTTATCCAGTTTCTTTAAAATTAGTGTCGCCTCCAAAGTCGATCTTCATAATAAACATGTTATTTTAAATTTCCAGGAAACAATTTGAAATAAGTTTTTTACTCTCATCATAGGCTTGAGTGTAAGTAGCCCACTCTGGCATTTCATATACCAATGTAGGAATCCCTAACTTTGCCAAAGGGTAAGAAACCGTGAAAGTGGATGATCCGTGTTCAGAATAAGCAGTGGCCCGGTAGTATATGAATTCTGGTATATTTTTTTCTATTTTCTCAGCCAATGCAACAGAAGGAGTGTCCATTTTTGGAGTAGCAATAAAATATCCTTTACCGTAACCTGGAGCATGGTCATGGCATATTATTACCGCGTCAATATTGGATTTTTTGATATCCGGAATTATGTAGGTTGCTACCAATCCTTCCCCATTAGTACGGCCAACATGAAAATTGTTGGGATTGTTGGTAACGTTAACTCGGTAGTGGATGATTTCGTTATTGGCAGATAAACTGTATTGATGGATTACATCATTCACAGTTTGTATTGAAAGTTTTTCACGGGGATGCATTCCAGTGATAATGGCAATAGTTTTCTTAGCTGATGAAGAAGTATCAGAAGCTGCGAAAACTTCTTTACTAACTGATCCACGATAATCTGAGGCTAATTTTAAGGGTGATCCAGAATCTCCACCAAAATCTGGCATGGTAAATGAAATAAATGCTATAACCACTATCACTGCAGTGAAGAAAAAAGAAACCCAGGCGAATCCTTTTTTACTGCGACGTTTAGGAGTTTGATCAATAGAGTAGGAATAGACCAAATCCCCTCCACATCTACAAGTATCAAAGTCATCAGGGGATTCATCTTCTTCCAGCTTGTAGTAGCCACCACATCTTTGACAAATCAAGTAAGGCATAATAATCAATATATTCTAGGATGAAAGAGTTATTTAAGCTTTTTCCCCATTTGATGATTTAAATCAAGAAAAGAAGGTGTTGAATTTCCATAACAAATTTCCCAGACAGTAATATGAGTTAAATTATTATTTTTTAATTTTATTACAAGTAAATATTATTACTTATATTTATTTTTAAGATTTCAATAATTGTGTTATTTCTAACTTTTATTTCCATTCTTGTGAATTCATGGATGAAACTTTATCCATATAATACAGTATACGAACAGTTCTGGATACAATTTTTAAAGCATTACCACGAAATATATTACTAGAAATAGGTTATGTTAAAGATTAGTACTGGAGTGTTTAACTATCAACCCTAATAAATCGGAGTCTATTAAAAAAGAACACATCGATAAAGAAGAACTAGAACAAGCCTTAATTGAAGCAAATTACATCCCAGATGATAATATATTAATAACCCTTTTTTTATCACTTCAACTGGGAAAACCCATCTTGGTTGAGGGACCACCTGGAACAGGGAAAACAGAACTATCTAAATCTGTTTCCCGAGCGTTGAAGAGGGATTTTTTCCGTGTGCAATGCTATGAAGGAATTACCTTCGAGCAAATGGTGGGTGAATGGAATTACCAGAAACAATTATTGCATTTGGAGATGTCCCGCCTCAAAGAAACAAAAATAGCTAATAACACTGATACTGATGTTTTCAGTGAAAAATTTTTTATAAAAAGACCATTACTCCAAGCGTTCATTAACCCTTCCCCAGCAGTAATGCTTATTGATGAACTTGACAAGGCGGATGAAGAAGTGGAAAGCTTCCTTCTCCAAGCGTTAGGAGAAAAAGAAATAACTGTCAATGACCTTGGAACTTTCAAGCTAAAAAATGACTTACTAGTAGTTTTAACCTCAAATTCTCAGAGGATGCTCCTTGATGAAACTAGAGATCGGTGTCTTTTCCTTTATATTGATTATCCAACACTTGAAAGAGAAATTGAAATTGTGAAATCACTGCTTCCTGAGGCACCTCATCTCTTAGTTGAGAAGGTGGTGGGATTTATACAGAAAATCAGAAAACTTGATCTTCTAAAAAAACCATCTATCAGGGCAACGGTTGACTGGATTAGAACTCTTATAGCCACTGGAGATATGGAAGCTAGCGATGAATCGCTTAAAAGAACAGTTCAAGTGGTCTTAAAGTCTGAAGAAGATCGTAACAAAGTCCAATCCACAATATTCAAATCATCCAAATAAAGATCCAAGTTGTAATTTCACAATAATCATTTATGGGTCATTAAACATGTATGGGAAAAATATGGACAAAATAGTCAACTTTTCCGGTTTATTACGCAAAAATGGGATCCCTGTAAGCATTAGAAGCACTTGCACCAGCCAACAAGTTCTAGAATTAATTGGTGAGAAGGATCCTCACTTTAAGGATGCTCTGGCTTCGGTGTATATCAAAGAAAACAAAGATAGAAACACCTTTAATCGTCTTTATGATGAATTTTTTCAGGACCATCCTGATAATGATGGAAATGAAACTGACAACGAGGAATCCTCAAAAACGTCAACCAAGAGTGTTTGGTCTGCAAAAAGCCAAAAAAAATGGAAAATTTCCTTCCAAGAAGATGAATCTGACTATAAAGCACACGAAATCAAGTCAGATGAGATCAACTACCATCCACCCCTTGACGATTATAGTAAAACTCCAAATGAGGCTGAACTTCTCTCCAGAGATATTAATACCTTAAATTCCTTCGAACCAGAACTTTTCCTATTATGCCAGAAGATGGGTAAAAAGATTGCCATGGTGCGCAGCAGACGCCAGAGACAGGCTCGCATCATGCGCCCTGATATACGCAGAACCATACGTAAGAATCTTCAATACGGTGGTGCTCTGATTGACTTGGTTAAAAGCAAACCAAAGATTAAAAAGAATCATCACTTTTTTTTAAACGATGTCAGTGGTTCCTGTGACTGGATCAGTAACTGGTTTTTCTGCTTGGTATACGCAGCTCAAAATTCTTTCAGAAGAGTGAGAGTTTTCGATTATGATAATAAATCAGTTGAAACAACTGTGGCTATGGATGAACCCAATATGATGGATGCTTTCATCAAAGTAAGAGATATAAGGCAGAAGAATTTGATGATCCATGGTACCAGTAACATGTACCAAGCTTTTGAATCCTTTTTAGATAAGGTACAGCTTAACCACCGAACCACTCTAATGATACTTTCGGATTGTCGGGATTGGGCTGGTCCTAAAGATGATGGGAAGCCCCGGAGTGCTGAGTTAATTGAAAACATGGCCATTAAATGCCGTAAGGTTATGATTTTCAATCCAGAGGATGAGAAAAAATGGGATGTTGTGGATAGTTGTGTTTCAGATTACCGGGATGCTGGGGCAGAGGTCCATGAAGTGAAAAATCTCAACCAATTGGCCATTATGGTGAGGGATATTTAATCATGTACAGACTCGACCCACCCCCTCCTTATTGTGGTGATAACAACTGCAAAAATACTATGCCTTAATTAAATTACCATGTCCTGCAATATTTCAACGAAGTTTTGAAGGTGCTAGTTGTTTCTGTGTGGGTTTCTTTGAAGTAAGTTAAACTAGTGTAGTGCTAATCCATGCTGAAATAATCCCTGACCAAATATTATACTATCACATTCACCAATTTTTTTTTTGAGAATAATTAATTGTTTTTTTTTTGGTTTTATTGTTATCCAAATATTCATGAACTACTGTGGCCTAGAAAGTTTTCCAGTGTGACAATTTTCTGATTTCCTAATTCCCTGGGAGGTTCAAGAGCCTTAAACTCCATTCCCTGTTCTTCCAATAACTCCATTGCATCATCAGTGATTGAAGGTGCAATTAATAATCCCCTTACCTTTTCTTTGTGGTCACAGAAACAGTCTACATAGCGTCTTAACTGTTTAACAGCGTTAGTACCTGCTTTTCTGCTTTTTAACTCTAAAATTGTGATATTTCCATCTAGGTCTTTGCCTAATATATCAATGAATCCTTGAGGTGTATGGTATTCCCTTGATGTTGGTCTGAACCCTTTTTCAATAACCTCCGGATCCTTGAATATGAGATCTCCCATATCTGCCTCATAACCTGCCAGTTGGAGACTTTCTGAATCTTCTCCTATGAAATAAGAAATCATATGAGTTTGTAGTATTTCCACTTCCAATGATTCAGAGGGGGTTCTCCTTACTCCTCTTACTTTAACCATTCCTTGATGAATTCTAGCAGTGACCTTAGTCTTAGGTGGTTGCCAGTTTACTGGTTCCAGGTTGCGATCCTGGTGGATGATAAAAGATCCATCAGATTTTATTATGATAACTCTATCTCCTAATTCCAGACGACTGGTTGCTCTACCATCATAATAAACCCGACAAGACGCCAGAATTGTTATAAAAGCCCTTTTTGATAATCCTTCCGTTAAAATTTCCAATACCCGTTCGGTATCTGGATTTTTTTCTTCAACTAATTTCATAATATGAATTTCAGAGATAACAATAAAAATAATTGACGATTATCATAATTTAAGAACTATATTTAATAATAAACATATGATGGAGGGTGTTTTTACAATTTAGCAGACAGTCCACCTAAAATTTTTTATTTACAAATAGATATTTGCAGAAAAATAATATCAAAAGGCCATAGGAGGATTTAAAGATATAAAATTCTGTTTTTTCTTTGTGGATTAATTTCATTAATTATGGTTTACAAAATATATGTTGAGAACGTTTATTTTTTTCATTATGCCAATATTGGGGAATAAAATGTTACCAAAATATTACACCATAACCACTGAGCTTTCAGATATACATTTGGAGGAAGCTTTAAATTTTATTGAAGAATATTTCCTTAAGCCTCAAGGAAAATACTATCATAATACTAAAAAGACCTTTAAAAATAGTGTGGCACATCTTAATTTCACAGCAATAAATGAAACAGAGAAATGGGAAGTTTTGGTGGAAGTTCAAGCAACAAACCCCTTCAAAGTGAAGATGACACCTGTTAATTGTCCCCATAATATCAATATCACCAAAAAGATGGACTTAATTAAAGAAAAACTCCTCATTACTGTACAATTTTACGAAGACACAATACGCCAAGCCACACTTTACTTTGCTTGGGTTGAAGGGGAAAAAATCATCCCAGAATCACCTCCAACTCGTAGGAAAAAATTTTCATTTCGTATTTTTGGAAGTAACATGATCTTGATCTACATCCTATTTTTCGCGGTTAACATTACACTATTTCTTTCATTAGGAATTGTAATGGGTATTATTGGGATATTAACCATTCAATTAGTTATTATGCTCTTTTCAGACCAGATTTTGTTAGGTACTAGTGATTGGAAGATCACCCCTGAAAACCCCCGGGTTCATATCTTGGAGTACCAACTCCCATTGGAAGAATTTCTTAAATTTCAGGAAAAATTTGGTAAAGATATGATCATTAAGATGAAAGAAAAAATTTACAAAAAAAGCCTTGCTGTGGGCCGGGAACCTACTTGTGAGCTAGGTGAAGATGTTTTCGCAGAATATGGTTTCAAATGCAATGCAAAAATTCGTGTTTCCAAAGTTGTTGATGTTTACAGCATAGTTAAGGAAGCTTCTAACAAATTCAATATTAAGATGCCTAAAGTTGCATTAAGTAATACAATGATTGCCAATGCCGCTGCAACTGGTCCCAGCCCCAACAGGGGTTTGGTGCTTATCACCACCGGGCTTTTAGTTCAGTTGGAAGAAAATGAAATATTGTCAGTTATTGGTCATGAAATGGGCCACTTATCAGGAAGAGATCCTTTCATACTTTTCAGCATCATTTCATTGGAATTCATACTCCGATTTACCATCCTATATCCGATTGTAGTCTTATCTCCTTTGGTATATCTGATTTTGGTAATGGGGCTTATATTTTTCATAGCCAAATTCTTTGAAACCAGGGCAGATCTTCTATCGGCCATGAAAATTGGCGAACCCCATGTTCTGGCCGAGGCACTGCGAAAAATTGGTTATAACCGCCTCCTGGCTGAAAGGATTGCACCAACCCGCTTCCCTAAGTGGATAAATTTCGATCCTCACCCTCCAATATACTTCCGAATCGATCGTCTGGAAAAAATGAAAACTCCCATAAAAGTAAAAAATCCCCTCTTAAGATCAGTTAAAGATGTTTTTCAAGGGTTTAAACGTTCACTAAAAATTAATAAGCCTTAAAAATTCGGTTGAAACAAAATTTGATGATTAAATTGTTGAAACCAAAAATGTCAGTGAAAGCAAGTATTTTTTGGATTGTTATGGAGAAGTTAAGATGCAAATAAATGTTGATTTAGTAAAAGAAATAAATAATGGATGGGAAGTACGCCTTATTGTTAAATTATCTTTGGAAGAACGTTCTAGGCTAAATCAGAACTTAATAAATAATTTTGAAGATTATGACGTTAATTTTGACGGTTCTAACATTTATTTCAACGTTTTTGTAAATACAGAAGAACCGTGGGAAGATGAATCAATAGAAGAACTAATTAATGCTATCAAAATCGAAGCTGAATACCATACTCAATCATTTTTAGAATAAAAACTATTTTTTTTTACAAATATGTATCCATCAAATTTTATGCTGTATTATGTTTATTTTAATCGATTTTAATAGGGATTTTTAGAAAATTAAATAGGGAGTGGAGGTCATTGCCTAGTGATGTTTACAATGAGTTTAAGAACTTCAACTAGACTGGTTATTACTAATACGACCATCGCTCCGAGAAGAATCATTTTAACGATGATGACGTAGGCTGTTTGGCTAAAAATGAATGGAAATATGGTATATAAGGAGTAACAGACATAAAAAGACAGTGCATTTAAAACTATCTGTGTAATGCTGCGGAACCATCCTGGATGATAAGCTAAGAAAATGATATTAACAATAATTGTTGCACCTATTGAAATGTTGAAAATCCATAAAACATCTTGGAAAGAAGATGCGATGAAGCTGATATTCCAAGATAACAAGTTATTTACAATGTAGAGTAGGATTATACTAACGATTATATCCCCTATAAATTCAGATTTCTTGGCCTTTTTTTCTTCAAAAATTTTTTTCAAAAATTTTTTAATCTTCTCCTGATTAACACTGCATCCATTATTTTCAGTCATATTCTCCACCACAATCTTAATCTAAGTTATATAATGTCATTTATTAATTTTGGTTGTATATTCCATTTTTGATTTATTTTTTTATGTATTAAAAACGAGTATAATAGAACTCCGGCCAATTTAGGATTCGATACCATTTTTTTATTTTTTTAATAAAGATTGTGCTTGAAATTTCATTTTTTCTCGAACTATCAGTGAAACCACCACTCCAATAGCACAAGTTGCTGCGAATATTAAAAATGAAAATTGCAATCCTTCCATAAAAACAGGATAAACAGGAGGTAATAATTGAACTGTACCCATATACCTAGTTAATATTGAAAGTAGAACGCCTAAACTAACTGTTTGACCTATAAAAACCATGGTAGACATAGTTGCTGAACCAACACCATAATATTTGCTGGATATGGACTGGAGGAAATTTCGATTGGTAGGGGCGGTGAATAAGCCCATACCACTACCAACCATTAATAAACCAATGGCTAGTTGAATTAAAGATGATTTCTCACCTAAAAATGAAAGTGTGAAAAGACCAGCAGTGGATATGATGGCTCCAATAATATTCACTGCTTTATTATTATTGACATCCACCATACGCCCCACCAATGGTGATAAAACAGCCACTGCTAGTGGTTGTACTGCTAAAATAAGTGCGGTAGTCAGGGGATTCAGTCCCCTTAGTTCTTGTAAGTAGAGGCTGATTAAAGTCCACATGGCGGAAGTGGAAACTGTGACCAGGAAAAGGGCCACCCCAGAAAAACTGGTTATCCTGTTTTTAAATATATTCAAAGGAATTATTGGATTTGAAGAACGTTTTTCAATGATTAAAAAGAGTATGATGCTGGCAAACCCTAGGATGAGAAATGCTTTCCCTAAAACCTCATTCATGGTTGAAATACCATACATTAAAACTGAAAGGGAAAATATATAAATCAGTGAGCCTAACCGGTCGAATTTTTCCCCATCAGCACTTTTCCATTCCCCTCGAAACTTAGTCAGGATTAATGATAACAAGAAAAGGCCAATAGGAACATTGGCCAAGAATATGCTCATCCAACCCAAATTATGTGCCAAGAAGCCCCCTAGAAGAGGGCCTAAAAACAATCCAATATAAACTGCGGTAAGGTAAATTCCTAGAACTTCGCCTCTATGTTTTTTGGGGAAAATGGAAATAAGAAGAGCAACTCCAGTGGCAAAAATCATTGCACAACCCACTCCTTGCAAGAAGCTGAAAAAAATAAGCATCAACCCCGTACTAGAAAAAACAGCTAAAAATGATGCAAGGGTGTAGATGGTTATTCCAAAGGTGAAAACTTTCTTGCGACCGTGAATATCTGCCAATCTACCGAAGGGTAAGACCAGTGCAGCGTTAGCAAGTGTGAATGCTGTGGGAATCCATCCCAGTACTAAAATATCAACAGCAAGATCGTTCTGGATAAGTGGAAGAGCAATGCTAAGGGATGATCCCATGAAAGGAATTAAAAATGAACTGACAGCCACTAAAAACAGACTCAATTTTTGGAGTGATCTAGTTGATGCTGCTGTTTTGACTGTTCCAGTTACCATATTATTCTCCCATCTAATGCTATCCGATGCCTTCACTTAGATATAATTATTTGTTCCAGAAATATAGTATTTGCTGGGAATGAACCAATATTGTTGTTGGTACAATAATACTATACAAGGCAAAATTAAAAAGTTCAAGTGATCTTATGTTTTCGGGTATGTTAATGGCTGCTATATGGGGATGTGTTGCTGGTTCTGCCCTGCTTTTGGGAGCCTTATTAGGCTATTTTATCAAGTTGCCTCAACGCTTGGTAGCCTCAATTATGGCCTTTGGAGCTGGTGTTCTCATGTCTGCTGTGTCTTTCGAACTTTTAGACGATGCTTATACTCTCGGTGGACCAATACATTTAGTGACTGGATTCTTTTTAGGTGCCACTATTTTCACAATTGCCAACATCTACTTGGCACGTAAAGGTGCCAAACACCGTAAAAGATCTGATAAACCTGAAGATGATAATGAAAATAGTAATGCAGTGGCCATAGCTGTTGGTTCAGTTATTGATGGTGTTCCCGAGTCCATAGCTATAGGTTTAACCATGATCAGTGGGGGAATGGTCAGTATAGCGACAGTAATAGCTATATTCCTTTCTAACATACCTGAAGGACTTTCCAGTACAAAGGGAATGAAAAAAACTGGATGGAAACCTATTAAAATCTTTTCGTTATGGTTTTCTATAGTGGTTATAACATCTTTATCTTCACTGGTGGGTTTTTCTGTTTTCAGTCATTTACCAGTGGAATTAACAGCAATAACCTTAGCCGTGGCTGCAGGGGGAATCCTGGCCATGTTAGTGGATACCATGATTCCTGAAGCATTCTCAAAAACCCATAACTTGGCGGGAATGGTTACGGTCATTGGCTTTGCCATCTCTTTCATACTTTCCAAATTATAGGAAATTCAAAAATACGGAATTAAATGAAATAAATGTAGAATGGTACGTTTTTTAAACAAAACTTTGACCATTATTCCAGTAACATCCATTTTACTAATGATTCATGGGAGAAATGATTATGACTATTGAATGTCCTTACTGTGAAAAATTAGAAGATTATAACTTCGGAGACCCAATCTTCCAGACTGAACACTGGATAGTGTATCTGGCCCCCAATCAGAGCAATTTGGCAACATGTGTGGTTGCGTTAAATCGGGACAAAAAGACTTTGTCCGGTCTTAAAGATTCTGAATGGCAAGATTTCATACAACTTCTTGAGCGGATGGAAAAAGCAGTGACAACAGCATTTGATGCTACATTATTTAACTGGGGTTGCCTCATGAATACATTTTACTTGGAAGATACTTTGGATCCTCACTTGCATTGGCATTTTATTCCCAGATACAATCATCCAGTGAAATTTGCTGGTCACACTTTTGAGGATCCTCATTTTGGTTACATGCGCCCCCGTCCACCTAAAAATATATCTGAAGATGTGCGAAATAAAATTGCTGAAAAAATTAGAGAATTTCTTTGAACACATCATGATTAATAATAAAGATAATAGGGAAATTTAAGATTAAACCGCCATCATAATCATTTAAGAAGAGTATAAAAAAATCTAGATCTTATTCCTTTTTTAAACGTTCATTAAGCTCTTGTAAGGCCTCTTCTACTTGCAAGCGAACGTACCATTTTTCATCATCCATAGCTGCTAGGAGAGGCTTAATAGCCCTTTTATCACCAATTTTACCCAGCGCCCCTGCAGCATGCCTTCTAACGCTAACATTATCATCTTGTAATGCCTCAATAAGAGCAGGAACTGCCTTTTCATCGCCAATCATCCCTAGTGCTTCTTCAGCAGCGCTTCGGAAACTGAAGTCTTCATCATTGAGTGATTCCAGTAATTGATCAACTGCTCGATTATCCCCTAAATTGCCAAGTGCAATTGCTACATTGTTTCTAATTTTTTTATCCTTTAATGAATTTAAAAGAGGTAGTAACGCAGTTTCATCACCAATTTCACCCAGTGCCTCGGCAGCATGTTGACGTACATACCATTTTTCATCATGAAGTGTCTTTAGAAGGAATGGTGTAGCCTCAACTGTCCCGATTTTTCCAAGAGAAGTAGCAGAGTTCCATCGAACATCAGGATCTCCATCTTCCAATGCATCAGTTAAGGCTTGACATACCTTTTTTTCCTTGAATCTTCCCAATGCCCTGGCTGCTAAGGCCCGATTTTTCTTATTGCCTTTTTTCAGGGTCTTGATCAGTCCATCAATATCATGTTCAAGTGCGAGTTTATCTACGTCTGGGTTAAAACTTCTATCAAAAATACGCATATACCCCCCTCCACCATTTTTTTTAGCCTACTAAATCAAACAAACCCCATATTTTCTCATTTTTTGGAATATTCTCGATATTGTTCTATGAAATCATAAGCATCGGTATGGGCATCAGTGAATTCAATGAATTTTTTAAACTTATTCAGAGTGGAAACATCCATGACATGTTCCATGGAACAAGCATCCTTTTCAGCAACTTCCTCATCCACTCCCAACAGCATCAGAAAATCTTTAAGAAGTTGATGTCTGCCACTGATAATCTCTCCAATCCTAAATCCCTCATCTTTTAATTTTATGGTACCGTAACGTTCATACGAAACCATGTTCATCTGGGATAGTTTTTTAACTGCTTCAACAACACTGGGCGGTTTGATTCCCAAGTTTTGGGCCACATCTTTCACCCGGATGGTGCCCTTTTCTTGCTCCAGTGAATACATTGTTTCCAAGTAATCTTCCACACTACGAGTGATTTTTGGTGAATTAACAGTCATCATATTATTTCTGGTTTTTTTATTCTATTAAATTTTGTCTTTACAACTAAAATGATAAATCACATTATAATTAATAGTTACAAATGGGATCTATGGAAAATCCTTATAAAGTCTAATATAAATAGAAAACATAAGATTAGTGATTATTGGATAAAATATTGAAAAGTTTCTAGTGAGGAATGTGTTAGATGCCTAACTTTGATGTTGAGCTAGCTGTTTTTTGCAGCATAATTCTTGGTCTCATCTTAGCATTTCTAAATTTTGGAGGAATATTTGCCCTAGTTTTAGTTGGCTTTGTGGCGACATATCTAACCAATGATGAAGATGCAAATTATAAGGTAGGAACAATGGCTGCAGCTGCACTGTACCTCATTTATTTTGTAATATCCATATTCACAACTCCTAATATCCCATACCAACTTCCCAGTCCATTAGTAATCGGTTTAGGCTATGCTATTGAAGGTTTATTCACCCTCATCTTGGGTTTTTTTTTAGGTTTGATGATTTATGGATTGATGGGTGCCATTGGGGGATATTTAGCAGATAAACTTTTTAAACTGCAAGACAAGCCAAAACGACCAAAATCTCGCAAACGCCGTGAAAAAATTGTTAAACGAAAAACCAAACCCCAAAGAAGAACACTTCATAGAAGAAACCTTCAATGAGGGTTAGGTAATGGCTTGAGAAAAATGAAAAATGTGATTGTGGCAGGTTCAGGTGCTGGAGGAGCAACTGTTGCCAGAGAACTTGCATTTAGTGGAATTAATGTAACATTACTGGAAAAAGGAAGTTCTATTCTAACAGAAAATGCTCATCAGTGTTACGACAACGTTGATGCAGGTGTTGAACTCCTGAAAACTACTTGCTTAGGGGGCACTACACTGGTGACTGCAGGTAATGCTGTGAGAACTTGTCAGGATGAGTTGAGATCATTAGGTATTGACTTGGAAAATGAATTTCAGGAACTTGAAAATGAATTAAATGTTGGGCCCCTTCCTGACTCACATTTTGGTGAAGGTACATTAAAAATTATGGATGCTGCCTCTACAATTGGTTTATCCATGGACAAAATGCCTAAATTTATCAACTCACACAAATGCATCCCCTGTGGTAAATGTACTTTTGGATGTCCTAGAAATGCCAAGTGGAGTTCACTTAACTATTTAAATGAGGCTAAAAATTTCGGAGCAGAGATAATAGAAAATTCACCAGTTACCAAAATTGTGACAACTGATGGGGAGATTAGTGGTGTGATAAGCCATGACCAAAAATATATGGCAGATATAGTGATACTGTGTGCTGGTGCTATTGAAACACCACGATTACTCCGTACTGCTGGTTTAGTGGCAGGTGAGCAACTTTTTGTTGATACTTTTGTCACTGTATGTGGAATTCTTCAGGATATCAACTTTCACAAAGAAGTAGCCATGAATGCATTGTATAAAGGGGATGGATTTATATTATCCCCGCACTATTCTGGTTTAATCAATTCTCGGATGAGAAAAAGTGGTTTCCATGAAAAGGACATTCTGGGTCTGATGGTGAAGATTAAAGATGAAACATCAGGTTGTGTTAAAGACAAAAAGGTAATAAAAAATAACACACCTCGTGATATGGGCCTAATTGCGGAAGGATCATCCCTTGCTGGGACCATACTAACCGAAGCCGGAGTTGATCCTAGTAGTCTAGTTTCCACCCCATCTAGGGGTGCTCATCCAGGGGGAACTGCTGCTATTGGTGAAGTTGTAGATGATAACTTGGAAACAGAAATTGATGGTCTTTTTGTTTGTGATGCTAGTGTTCTTCCAAGTGCACCTGGTGCTCCTCCAGTTTTAACTATCTTATCTTTGGCAAAGAGACTTGGAAAATATATAAGCACTAATTTTTCATAAAATATTTCCTCAAATAAAATATTTGGCTGTTTCACCTACTTATTAAATTAAAATGAAATGGACAGTAGCTATAAAATGTTTGCTTGTTAAAATTGAAATTAGAAGAGAAAGAAGTGCAGAATATGAAAAAACCATTTAAAAGGGAGTTCTTGGGTTTTTAATAGATGTTTAATTTACTATCTTTCTTTTGTTACATTAATATAACATGACTATTTGATGAGTATCATCTACGATTATTGGATTATAACAATTGAAAAAAAAGAAAAATAGACTTCCCCCAACATTTGCCAGGAGAAGGATATTATTATTTAAATAGCCTTTTGGGAGGCGGTGCGCTATTTAAATAAATTTGATAACTGATTTCTATTTAGGTGGGTAACACATCCTTGCCATAGGTTTCGTTGAGGACCTGAGCCAGTCCAACATAAACTGCAGCAAATCCAGTGAATATTCCTTCATAACCTGCAATCAAAGCTATGGTGGCATTGCCAGTTACATCACCTATTGCCAAGAGGAAGAATAAAATTGCAAGTGCTCCAAAGATTACTTGCAGTCCCCGGCTGAGTTTTAGTGTTCCAATGAACATTACCAGAGTAAACAATCCCCACATAGTAAGATATGATGCGACTGCCAGATTATCAGGGGCAGCAGCTAAGTTCATTTTGGGAAGTACCAAGAGGAGTACAAAACTCCACCAGAACAGCCCGTATGATCCAAAGGCCACAGTTCCGAAAGTGTTACCTTTTTTATATTCCATGGCACAAGCCATAATCTGAGCAATACCCCCATAGGCTATTCCCATTGCCAGTATCATACTATTCATTGGGAAAAGCCCAGCATTATGTATGTTTAACAACACGGTAGTTAAACCAAACCCTAATAGTCCAAGAGGTGCTGGGTTAGCTGTTAAATCCTCTATTGTGACTAATTTTTTATTTTCTTCCATAATATCATACCCCAAAGGGTTTTATTTACCTCAACTTTACTATATCACTCCTATTTATTCATATTCTAATGGTAGTGTTTTAATTATTCTTCCAGAGTGGATGTGTCACCCAGATCCTCACCCATCTCCTGGGCTCGGAGTATCCTTCTCATGATCTTACCACTCCTAGTTTTAGGGAGTTTATCAACTTGTACTATTTCCCCCAAGACTGCTACTGGTCCCAGTTCATAACGTACATGTTTTTTAAGATCCTCAATGAGTTGGGTCTTGAGTTCATATCCTTCTTTGACGATAATGAAGGCCTTTATGACTTCACCTTTAATTGGATCAGATTTCCCAATTACTGCTGCTTCAGCCACAGCTGGGTGCCCTACAAAGGCAGATTCAACTTCTGCAGAGCCTATACGGTGTCCGGCAATCTTTAAGACATCGTCACTTCGACCCTGTATCCAGAAATATCCGTCTTCATCTTGACGAACCATGTCTCCTGCTTTGTAGATGCAACCAGGGAATTCATTCCAATATGCATCTTTATAGCGTTGTTCGTCTTTGTATAATGTACGGAACATGCCAGGCCATGGTTTTTTGATTACTAAGTATCCTCCTTTGCCTTCAGGTACTGGGTTTCCGTCTTCATCAACCACATCAGCTTCAATTCCAGGGAGTGCTCGGGTTGCAGATCCTGGTTTTAAAGGTGCTACCGGTAGTGGTGATATTAAGTGCATGCCAGTTTCAGTTTGCCACCAAGTATCCATTATCGGGCATCTTTCTTTGCCAACATTTTTGTAATACCACATCCAAGCTTCGGGGTTAATTGGTTCTCCAACTGTTCCCAGGATTCGGAGCGAGTCCAGATTATAAAGGTTTGTGTATCGTGTTCCGAATCGCATGAGGTGACGGATGGCTGTAGGTGCTGTGTAAAATTTGGTAACCCCATATTTTTCTACAATCTTCCACCAGACACCTGGATCAGGATAGTCTGGTGCTCCTTCATAGACTACAGTGGTGGTTCCCAATAAGAGTGGCCCATACAGAACATAACTGTGTCCTGTTATCCAACCTATGTCACCAGTACACCACCAGAGATCATCACTGTGAATGTCAAATACATCTCGGAGGGTGGTAGCCGCACCCACCATGTAACCTGCAGTGGTGTGCATGACTCCTTTGGGTTTTCCCGTACTTCCTGAAGTGTATAGTAGGAATAAAGGATCTTCTGCATCCATTTGTTCAGGTTCACAATATGATGGTTCACCATCCAAAAGTCTATCATAGAATATTTCCCTACCAGATAATTCAGAAATTTCAATTGGTGTTCCAGTGTGATTCACCACAATTATTGTTTCAACAGTAGGACACTGTAATATGGCTTCATCTGCGATTGGTTTTAAATCGATGATTTTACCTCTTCGATAAGTTCCATCAGCAGTGAAGAGTACTTTAGCTTTAGCATCATTGATACGTTCCACAAAGGCCCCTACACTAAGTCCAGAATATATAACACTGTGCACAGCACCGATCTTAATACAAGCTAGTAGAGCTATTAAAAGTTCTGGGCACATTGGCATGTATGTAGAGACAGTGTCTCCTTTTTTAACCCCTAAATTTTTAAGGGCGTTAGCCAGTTTGTTCACTTGGACAAATAGTTCATAATATGTTATTTTTTCCTCTTCCCCTCTTTCATTGATGTAGAGAATTGCTACTTGATTTCTTTTTTCGGTTTTTATCCAACGATCTACAGCATTGTAGGTAAGATTAATCTTCCCCCCTACGAACCATTTGTAAAATGGCTTGTTGGATTCATCTACTACTTGGTCCCATTTTTTGAACCATTCAAACTGTTCTGCTTTCTCAGCCCAGTATTTTTCCACATTTTTGCCCTTTTCGATTTCAGCTTCCCAATCTTTAACATTGGCTCTTTTTTTAATTTCTTCACTTGGTTCGAAAATCCGTCTTTCGTCAAGAAGGACTGTGGTATCACGTACCATTCTTCTCCCGCCTTTTTTAACTATCTAAATTGGTTTTTAATTGTGATGATTACTAAGTACTTCTTAGTATATATATATTACTATTATTAATCATTATAAATTATGATTAATCATTATAAATAGTTTGGTCAATTAAGTAATAATAAAAAAATTAAATTGGATTTATAAGAAAAACCATAATATTTGAGCCACGATCCCCCCAACCAGAAAGGCTGTGAACAAGTTGGCTATAGAAATCACACTGGCTGCCTTTAATCCAAATTCCCTTATTAATATACTAAGAGTAGATAAGCAAGGCAGATACAACATGCCCACCAATGCCAAAACAATAAACTGTGCTGAATTTAGTGCCAAGGAAAGATCAGTACCCACAAAAGATACCAAAGTAACTAAAACAAATTCTTTACGTACAATTCCCACTATAAGTAGCACCCCTGCAAATAGGGGAAGTTTTAACCAACCAACAGTTAAAGGAGCCATGAAATTACTGAGTGGTTCTAATAATCCTAACACGTAAAAAAACTGGATCAAAGCACTTCCTGCAATAAAAACAGGGAAGACCATGTAAGCTAATGATTTAGTGCGGTTCCAAGTGTCTTTAAGAATTACAGAAGATGAAGGAATCCTTAAAGAGTGCATTTCCATAATCAGGCCAGGAGCCTCACCAGGCATGGTCTTAAGAGCAATCTTACCCATTATAAAAATTATTATTAAATCCAAGACATAAAGTGCCAGCGCCCACCAAATACTGACGAACACTGCTACTAAACTCAATATAATTATGGTTCGAGCAGCACATGGAGCAAATGTTATGGCAAAAGCAGCTAATAATCTTTCTCTTTTAGTTTCAAGAATTCTTGTACTGTCAATAGCAGGAACACTACAACCATACCCTAATATAAGGGGAATCAGTGCTTTACCATGCAAACCTATCTTTTGCATAAAACTATCCATCATAAAAGCCACTCTGGTTAAAAGACCGGAGTTTTGGATGTATGCTAATAATATGTAGAATGGAATAACAAATGGAACTATTAAAGTTAAACCAGCAACTAAACCCCCAAAGGCACCATTCCACAATACAGCAGTCACTGGACCTGATAATACAGGATCAACTGGTTGGAAAAAATTCATTGCATTGGTAATTAAATCTGAGATGAAATTTCCTAGAACAAAAGTCCACACTAACAATCCAACTATAACCAAGGCAGAAGTAAAATAGCCATAGATAGGGTGGATGAGAATTTTATCTAATCTTTCCGAAGGAGTCATTTTAAACTTCTTCTGCTTTTGAGCACCAGCTGCGATTTTACTGGCCAATGCATATCTTTCTGAGGCTATTATTGCAAAGGACGGTTCATCATGAATTTTTTCCAATTCATGGGCTAGATGATTGGCATACTGTATAGCTCGGACAGACTCAGATTGTACCATTGAATTGATTTCAGGATCATTTTCCAGGAGTTTAATAGCCACCCATCTAGCGGAATAACCAATATCTATCTTTTCAGATTCAAGAAAAGTTGAAAGGTTTCCAATTGTTTTTTCAACTTCACCCCCATACTCTAAATAAAAATCACGCTTTTTTTGTGTTTTGGCAACTTCAATTGCCTTTCGCACGAGTTTATGTAACCCTTTTCCTGTGACTGCAACAGTAGGAACCACTGGAACACCCAGTGCTTTTTCTAACTTATTGGCGTAAATATGGAAACCTTTCTGTTGGGCAATGTCCATCTGATTAAGGCACACCACCATTGGTACATCCATTTCCATTAACTGTAATGTAAAAAAAAGATTTCTCTCCAGTACTGAGGCATCCAGAACATTAATAACTACATCTGGTTGATCATGAGCTATATATTCTCTAGATACGATTTCTTCCATGGAAAAGGTTGAAAAAGAGTATATTCCGGGCAGATCAATAACGTGGATTTTCTGGCCATGATGATAAAGATTTCCTTCAGCTCGTTTAACCGTTTTTCCAGGCCAATTACCGATTACCTGATCAGAACCAGTTATATGGTTAAAAATAACACTTTTTCCCACGTTTGCATTGCCTGCTAGTGCTATAGTAATATCACAAGTTTCAGAAGAAATTGTCTCATCACATTCTTTCTGAGATGGTATTTTTTCTGAAAGGCTTTTTTCATATTCTTCTTTTTCAATACAAGTTGGAAACCTAACCATATGATAGAACTCCCGTATTTTCAGGGGTATCATCCCTCATGATCTCTACAAACACATTTTTTGCGATGTCTCTTCCTAATGCAAGATTGGATCCACGAACCAGGAGTTTTACCGGCCCATTAAATGGTGCCAGTTCAAGTACACTTATCTGTACTCCAATGGTGATTCCCATGTCCATTAATCGGCGAATAACTTTATAATCCCCTCTAATGAAAGAAACTTTCCCTTTTTCATTTCGTTTCATGTCAATAATAGATACTAAATTCTTATCACGTTTACCAACCTCGTTAACTTCTTCTTGTCTTCTTTTTAGACATTCCTCACAAGATTCGAACTTAAAGTCACAGACTGGTATCAGTTCCTGGTCATCAGGACATTCATCTGGTTGTTCCAGAAGTTGGCATATTGCCCTTTCTGCGTCATCAGAAAGTGCATGTTCCATTTCACAAGCTTGATCATGGACATTTTCCTTTTTTATGTGAAGTACATCATGAAGAAACCTTTCCAGAAGACGATGCTTCCTGGTGATATTCGAAGCAATTGAATAACCTTCTTCAGTGAGAGTGACTCCTTTATAGGGAGAATATTCGAGATAACCTTTGCTTTCAAGTTTTTTTATCATTTGTGTTGCGCTTGCAGGGGTTACGCCTAGTTTTTTAGCTATTTTTGTTGTTTTCACTGGTCGCTCTTTCAGTGATAGTTTGTATAGAACTTCAAGGTATTCTTCTGCGTTTTCGCTTAATGATGTTTCATTTTTAGATGACATTTAGGTTCACCTAAAACTATGTTAATATTATTGGTATTTAAAAGTTAGGCTCCCTGAGATTATATTACCAGATTAGAAAAGAAAATAAGAAGGATTTGAATAAATATTCATAATTAATTGATTATTCGCTTAATTGAATAATTATTTGCAAAATAGAATAATTTCTATAAAAAAAATAGAAGCTAAAAATTAAAATAAAAAAAAAAGATTGTTGTAAGTCAATGACTTACATTGGTGGCATTCCACCAGGCATTCCACCCATTCCTTCCATACCACCCATGTCAGGTTCAGAAGATCCGGTGGAAGCAATCATATCATCAATTCGCAGAATCATCTCAGCGGCTTCAGCTGCTGATAGAATAGCTTGTTTTTTGACCCTGTGTGGCTCTATAACATTAGCATCTTTCATATCAGTAACTTCACCTTCAAAGACATCCAGTCCCATGTAAAAATTACTTTCATGGGCTGCCCGGAGATCTACCAAGGCATCAATCTGGTCAAGTCCAGCATTTTCAGCAAGAGTTTTAGGAACAATTTCCAATGCTTCGGCAAAGGCATTTATTGCCAGTTGTTCTCTGCCACTGATAGTGTCAGCATATTCTTTTAATCCTTTGGCAATGGCTATTTCAGGTGCTCCACCGCCTGCAACAACTTTTCCATCTTCAACCGTTGAAGCAACCACACCGATAGCGTCTTCAACTGCTCTTTCAATTTCTTCGGCTACGTGTCTGGTACTTCCACGGAGAATAAGAGACACTGCTTTTGGTTGGTGGCATTCTTCAACGAAGATCAGTATTTCATCGAAGATTTTCTTCTCATAAACCTTACCGGCTAGTCCAAGGTCTTCTGAGGATAATTCATCAATGTTTGTTACAAGTTGCCCGCCTGTAGCTTTGCCTAAGCGTTCCATATCAGATTTTCTAACCCTTTTAACAGCAATGATTCCTTCACGTGCTAAAAGGTGTAATGCCAAATCATCAATACCTTTCTGGCAGAAAAGAACATTGGCACCGCTTTGGACGATTTTATCAACCATTTCTTTAACCATCTGCTCTTCCTGTTCAATGAAGGCTTGCATTTGAGTTGGGTCGGTGAGTTTGATCTTGGCATCAGTTTCTAGATCTTTAACTTCTATTGGGTACTTCAACAGTGCGATTTTAGCGTTTTCAATGTTTTTTGGCATGGAATTATCAGCCCTGCCCTTGTCAATAACAACCCCATTAACTATCTTGGAGTCGTTGATTGTTGCTCCTTGTATTCTGTGGATATTTATATGATCTTTCTCTACTTTACCATCGTCTTCCACTTGCATCACTGCATTTACCACCAGTTCAGCAAGGGGTTCGCGAGCTTTTTCGGTTCCTTTGCCAGTCATAGCAGTCATAGCAACCATTTTAAGAGTTTCACTATCGTTAGAATCCATGGCAATTTCATTTAAAATTTCATGTGCCTTTGCAGCTGCTCTGCGGTATCCCATTACCAGTGTGGTTGGGTGTATTTCCTGTTCAAGGAGTTCTTCTGCCTTTTTAAGTAGTTCGCCTGAAATTATTACTGCGGTGGTTGTTCCATCTCCCACTTCATCTTCTTGGGTTTTGGCTACTTCCACCAGCATTTTCGCTGCTGGGTGTTCGATGTCCATTTCTTTGAGAATGGTTGCACCGTCATTGGTCACTACAATATCTCCCATACCATCCACTAACATCTTGTCCATTCCTTTAGGACCAAGAGTAGTTCTGATAGTCTCAGCGAGAATCTTTCCAGCCATAATGTTCATTCTTTGAGCATCTCTTCCTAATACTCTTGAAGAACCTTCAGGCATTATAATAATAGGTTGTCCTTGTCCACCTTGTCCGCCTAATTGTGCCACATTAATCATCTCCTTTTTTTTCTCATTTGGTAATTTATCAGTGGGTTAGAGGTTATATAAATATCTTGCTATATCTTAGTTTAAACAACTGATATTGGGAAAAAAATCAATCCGAAAAAATACATGTAATGTTATATAGGCTTCCACAATTGCCAATCAACTCTATAATATTTTAGCAACACTTATTAATTATTAAGTACACTTAATACATATTTCAGTTAAATTATTAAATAAAGGAATGTGATAAAATGGCTGCCAATATCCATGTAATTACAAGTGAACAAGGCGGATGGGATGTTAAAAGAGATGGAGCTATAATAGCCTCTGCAAACTTTGAAAATAAAAAAGATGCAATTGAATATGCAGAAAAAGAAGGAAAACGCTACAATGTTGAAGTGTTCATCCATGGAAAAGATGGTAAAATCCAAAGAAGAGAAGTTTTTGGAACAAAATTAAATCCACTATAAAAACATACCCAATTAAGGGTTTTTTTTAAGATAACATTAAACTAAGCAGTAAATTAACACACAACCAAAGAGTTGCAAGTAAATTTTTAACATTATTCGAAATATTCTTTTATCTGTAAAAATTAATAGTCAATATTCTAGATTGTATTTAAATTCCCAGATAAACTTACCCGTGTGTTCACAACCCGTAAGGTGCTCTATTTCATGAGAAACCCCATATGCTGCTGATCCTTCAAAGTTAATGGGTCCATTTATTCTTTTAAGAGTTATGACCATTGCCTTTGGGTTTAACTCTGCTTGAATAATGTTTTCTGCGTCAAGCTTAACATAAAAGGGTCTTTCCACTAGCTCACGTTCGTTTTTACTACCACATTTTTCCAGTCTCAAGACTTTGCCCTTTGTGGATATAACCTGAGGATTAACAAATAGAGTAACTCTCTCCAGAGTATAACCCTCACATTTTTCCTCATTGTAACGAGTAATTTTCTCCTTAACAGCCATAGCAGCTAAATCTCTCGTTTTAAAACTCCAATCACCCCCAAACTTAAGTGAAAACAAAACAGGGATGAATGCGTCGGGTTGGATGTTTAGCTCTTTAATAACCTTTTTCTCAGCCAAGTTAAATGAAAGCTGTTTTTTTAGTTTATCATAATCAAATTTTTTGTAATCTGAATTTTCCAATAATAATCACCACTTACACCCATAATCATAACTAATTCAACCAAATGAAAAATAGAATAAAAAGAGAATAAGTAAAAAAAAAATAAAATCTTAAAACTATTTATTTACTTTGGAAGTCTAAAATAGCCTTATCCACCACATCAATGATGGCAGGATCAAGTTTATCTTCATCCCTGATTACTAGAGGTATGTTATCACAGTAAACAACTTCTAAACCGGCATTTAATGCATCCTTAGTAGCTACATCAACAGCTGCAGCTTTGAGTTCTGTGAGCATCACATCGGCATCATCAATATATTTTTGGATGTCTTTCTGTAGTAATGGTCGATTGGACAAGTATGGTGTGGTTCCAACAACAGTGCAATTATGTTCTTCTTCCAAATGTTTAATTAAAACATCTTTAATGGAATCCGGTGCCGTGGTTGCAAATAAAACACGTTTACCATCCACAGAATCTAGTGGTTTAGGGCGGAAAACTGTTGGGATTACTGTTGCTTCAGGGTTGACATCTTTAATATATTCTTCGATGCGTTTAACTTTCTCTGGGCTAGCCATGGGTTCTTCGCACATGGTAATAATGGCCAGATCTGCCAGTTTTATTCTGTATGGTCCGAAAAACTTTTCAATATTAATTATGGGCTGGTTTGCCCCTATAAGCACGATATGTCGATTAGTTTTTATAGGAGGTATGGCAGCTCCACTACCTTCCATTATCACAAAATCCGAATCCACTTCGTTGGCTTTCAAAGCACCTTGTTTCATGTTTGTGATAAATACTTGGCCTAACATTCCTCCACCACAACGTCGACATCCAATGGTAAGTATCCGACTCATCAGGGCATCTTCCCAATGGTCGCTGGCAGCATGAACTCCCTTTTCAGATTGTTCCATCAAATACTGGGGTGTGATCTCAATCTGGTCACCTCGAACAATTTCCGGTTCTTCTGGTCCACCACGGCCCATGGCTACTACACATGGATTGTATTGTTTCTGGTGTATGAGACGTGCAGCATATGCAGATACAGCAGTTTTACCAATACGTTTACCTGTTCCCAATATTTTTAGTGAAGGTTTTTCTAAAATATCATGTTGATCCAGAGGTTGGAATGAAAAATCAGGCCCCTCATAACATATTCCCTGCTCCAGAACCAATGATGCTATCTTAAAACGTTGAGAATAATCTACTACTGGTTCATCACTGAGATCCATAACCACATCGGCTTGGTGATCCACAGCAACTTTCACAATAAGATCGTAAGGAATTTTATCATGATCCGTTTCAAAATAAACTTTCAATCCAAGTTGATCACCTAATGATTCAGGTGTAGCATCTCGTAGCTTTTCTGTGCCGCCAATAAAAACAGCAGCAACCAGTTCAATATGTTCAAGACTGTCAAGAGTGTTCAATGCTGATTTAGTAACAGGAAGATAATGTTCACCATCAATTAAACATAGCATCTTCAATAAGGAAGTCATTCTAATCACCAGCCAAGGGATGTTTACATCTTAATTTTTTGTATAGCTAAAGTATCTTCGTTTTGGAACCGTATTAGTTCTTTTTTGGACCTTTTTACTAATTCTGAGAGACCATTAGAAATATTAGAAGAACTTCCCCCATTGTTAGTGGCAATTATCTCAGAAATAGAATTTGACAATACAAAAATAGCATATTTATGTTCGGCTTTGGTGCGGTGAATGTGATGTGGACTTATGTTGAGGCACAAATAATCCTTACATTCGTCCTTCACCTCATATTCATGGTCCAAATGCTTTAAAACGTATACCAAAAATTGGTGTAACTGTATAAGCTCATCTTTGTACATATCTACCAGACACCTACAATTATTTTAACAAACTAATTCGACCAACAGCAATATATAAACTTATGTACTAAAATCTATACCCATGCAACCATAAGCACTAGATATTAAGTATTAATCGAATGCTTGGCATAGTGGGTAAATTAATCTATGCCCGTTGTGGCAAATAAAGGTTTTGACTGATCCACGCTGAAAAAGAAATATCATACTAAAAAAATTATCCCCTTAAATTTAGACAAAATAAAAAATACCGGTAATACAATGAAAATTCTCCAATTAAAAAATCAAAATAGAATAAAATTATTAAAACGTTCCCAAATTGATTCGAACTCAGTTTTAGAGACTGTGCGAGATATTGTTAGTGATGTGGAAAAAAATCAGGACAATGCACTCCGTAAATACACAAAAAAATTCGATGGTGTTGCTTTAAATGATTTTCAAGTAAATGAAGGCGATTTTAAAGAGAGTGTAAAAAAAGTTGACCCAGAATTAATGAGCAGTATAAAAAAGGCAACACTAAACATTAGAAAATTCCATCAAGCCCAATTACCCAATGACTGGTCAATGGATGTGGATAATGGAGTTAATGCTGGGCAGATTGTGCGTCCACTGGAAAAAGTGGGATGTTATATACCTGGAGGAAGAGCCGCATATCCTTCAAGTATTTTGATGACCGTAATCCCAGCCAAAGTAGCGGGAGTGGATGAAATAATCTGTTGCACACCACCGGATAAAAATGGTGGTGTGGATGATGTAATCCTGGCAACAGCATATCTTGCCGGTGCAGATAAAGTGTACAAAGTTGGAGGAGCGCAAGCCATTGCCGCCATGGCTTACGGTACTGAAACCATTGCAAAAGTTGATAAAATTGTTGGACCAGGAAATATCTTCGTAACAGCCGCTAAAAAGATGGTTTACGGACAAGTAGATATTGACTTCCCTGCAGGACCTTCTGAAGTCCTGATTATAGCTGATGAAACTGGAAATCCCCATTATATCGCAATTGATCTGTTGGCTCAAGCAGAACACGACCCTCAATCAGCCTCCGTACTGGTAACCACATCCTCTGAATTAGCAGAAAAAGTTAAACTTAACATTCAGTCAGAACTCCCCCTTATGAAAAGAAAAGACATTATCCGAGAATCTCTTGATAATAATGGCTTAATAGTAGTAGTTGATGATATTCAAGAAGCTATAGATTTTTCTAATGATTATGCCCCAGAACACCTTATGATCATGACATCACATCCTGAAAAAATAGTTCCCGAGATCAGAAATGCTGCTTCAATATTCTTGGGAGATTTAACACCTGTTGCAGCTGGTGATTATGGTTCTGGAACAAACCATGTCTTACCCACCGCTTTCTGCGCCAAGATGTACTCTGGATTATCAACAGAATCTTTCCTGAAAAAACCGACAATACAAAAAATAACAAAGGATGGTTTGAACAGCCTTAAAGATGTTGTGATTCCTTTAGCAGAATATGAAGGATTATACGCCCATGCTGAATCATTCAGAAGACGTTTGGATCACGATTGAATAATTCTATAACAATTTTCATTGGCCCATATTAGGGAATAGTTAATTATATAATAATTATATTAGAATAGTAGTTAGAGCAATTTATTATATTTAATATCAGTTAATTAGGTATGTGTGAATAGAATTTTTGAAAAATTAATGCTTTTCTCACATTACTACTAAATTTTTAGTTTGTAACGTAAAAACTGTAAATAACGAATAAACAATATTTTTTTGAGGAGATTGTAATATGACCGATTCATTAGGAAACTGGAGAAGAACACATTACTCAAAAGAACTAGACGATACAATAGAAGGTGAATCAGTAACTCTCATGGGTTGGGTTCATGAAATACGTGACTTGGGAGGAATTATTTTTGTACTACTCCGGGATAGGGATGGACTAATTCAGATCACTGCACCCAGCAAAAAAATTTCACCAGAACTACTTAATGATATCCGTAAACTAAGAAAAGAATCTGTTCTGGGAGTTAAAGGAATTGTACAAGGTTCATCGAAAGCTCCTGGTGGTGTTGAAGTAATTCCAGAAGAAATTAAGTTGCTTAATAACTCAGAACAACCCTTGCCTCTGGATCCCACTGAAAAGGTAAAAGCAGAAATTGATACTAGACTTGACTCCAGATACATGGATCTCAGGAAACACTCTGTTAGCGCCATTTTCAAGATAAAAAGTACCATGTTACATTCAGTGCGAGTTTACTTGGAAGAAAACGGATTTCTGGAGATTAACACACCTAAACTTGTTGGTTCAGCAACTGAAGGTGGTACCGAACTATTCCCCATCACTTACTTTGAAAGGGAAGCCTTCCTGGGTCAGAGCCCCCAACTTTACAAGCAGATGATGATGGCCACTGGATTGGATAAAGTTTTCGAAATTGCACCTATATTCCGGGCAGAGGAACATGATACTCTACGCCACCTGAACGAAGTAATATCAATTGATGTTGAGGTGGCATTTGCTGATAATGAGGATGTGATGAGCATCTTGGAAAAACTGGTACATAATACCATTAAAGAAGTTAAGAAAAAATGTAAAGCAGAACTGGAAGATATTGATGTTCAGTTAGAAGTTCCAGAACTCCCTTTCCCTCGTCTTGAATACGATGAAGTGATTGATATGGTTAACTCCAAAGGAGTTACTCTCCGTCATGGAGATGACCTTTCTCGAGCAGCTGAAAAGGTACTGGGAGAAATCATGGATGGTTACTACTTTATTACCAATTGGCCCAGTGATATCAAACCATTTTATGTCATGCCCCATCCAGAAGAGCCTGAAAAGAGTTATGCTTTTGACTTGATGTATAAAGATCTGGAGATCTCATCTGGGGCAACTAGAGTCCACCAACACGACCTCTTAGTTGAAAGGATAAAAAAACAGGGACTAAATCCGGATTCATTCCAACGTTACCTTGCTTCATTCGTATACGGGATGCCACCACATGCTGGGTGGGGTTTGGGTGCTGAAAGGTTTACCATGTGCCTCACTGGAATGAAAAATATCCGTGAAACTGTTTTATTCCCAAGGGACAGGCGAAGGTTGGCCCCATAATCCACCTTTTTTAAAAAAAAATAATATATATAAAACGCCTGGTTATTTATAAACAATTTTAAAAAAAAAAGTATTCAAAGATTTTCTTTGGAATCTAATCCGTTCCAACTTCGCTTAAATTTTATTTTTTCTTATGGGAATTGGTATTAATGAAAAAATATGACATTGCTGTGGTCGGAGCCGGACCAGCAGGATGTATGGCAGCCATTCAAGGAGCGCAGCAGGGAAATAAAGTAATCGTCCTGGAAAGAAATGATATGATTGGACGTAAACTCCTTTTAACAGGAAATGGAAGATGTAATCTTACTAATTCCTCATCATTAGAAGTTTTTATTGAGAAATTCGGGAAAAATGGTTCTTTTTTTCGGGATGTCTTCAGTGAATTTTCCAATCAGGATTTGATGAATTTTTTCGAAAAATATGGTCTAAAACTAAAAGAAGAAAAAGATGGACGTGTGTTCCCAGTCACTGAAAAATCCAAATCAGTAGTGGATGTTCTATTAAATGTTTTGAATGAGTATGATGTGGATGTATGCTTCAATTATCGTCTTGAACATCTTCAAAAGGTATCTGATATCTTTAAACTTATATCAACAAAAAAAGAAGTGGTCGCTGCACAATCAGTTATTTTAGCCACTGGTGGAGTTACTTACAAATTTACGGGTTCTACTGGGGATGGTTTTAGAATTGCTGAAACATTCCAACACCAAGTGACCAGTCTGCAACCGGGGGGTGTTCCTTTGCGTGTGGGTGAAGCATGGGTGCATGATCTAAAAGGTGTTACCTTGGAAAATGTTGGGCTGAGCATAGGCTATGGCAATAAAAAGAAATTTTTATCCAGTGGAAACCTTCTTTTAACACATTTTGGTGTTTCAGGACCAGTTATTCTTGATAATAGTAACATGATTGTGGAACTGATTGGCGTGCACGGTGATCTTCAGTTATATATTGATTTTGTACCTGAAATCAGTCTGGAAGCTTTGGGTGTCTGTTTGGTTGAAGACTTCCAGAAACAGAGCAAGAAGAGTTTGAAAACTTACCTGACCAATCACCTCCCTAACAGTATGATCGATCCCATATTAAATAACATGTCCATTGATCCCAAAAAAAAGTTGAACCAAGTAACGAAAAAAGAGAGATTGAGTTTACTGGAAATATTAAAAGGCCTGCCTTTAACACTATGTGGATATCTTTCCATTGATAAAGCCATGGTCACATGTGGTGGAGTATCTCAAAGGGAAATAAATCCCCGGACAATGGAGTCAAAACTTGTTGGGAATTTATTCTTTGCTGGTGAAATAATTGCGGGATGTGGTGGTAGCGGGGGATATAATTTGCAACAAGCATTTTCGACTGGTTATGTTGCTGGAAATAGTGCAGTGAAGTTGAAAAAAAATTAAACGTATGGAAAATCTTTAGTTCCCCAAAAATAACTATCCTAGTTATTCCTTATTCACTTTTTTTATATACTCTTCAATGGGACGGGTGGAGAAGTAAAGCACAATTACGGCACCAATTAACCATGTGAAATTGTTTACAATATGTTGTGCAGAAGTTCCTGATGATGGTTCAATGATTTCGAAGGCAAAAAGGGGAACTAAGGCAAGATAAACTATTATAAGAGATACGGTTATGGCCTTTCTGATTTCGCCAGTGTTGAAGGGTGAAGTTCCGGACATGTAATTAGTAATGAGCATTATGCCGAAAAATGTCACCAGCCCCAAGGAGACAAATAACCATTGCAATGGTATTCCCAGCAAGGTGATTAGTAGTGGAATAACTGCCAGGTCCAGAACACCTAAAACGGAAATCATTTTTAGTGCATTTTTCCAGTTCTTCTCATTGGAATGACGAACCTTTCGAACAAGGTTATCTCTTTCTTTAATTGCTTTTATTCTCTCTTTGTCCATCCAGTCAGATCTTTTTTCAAGTTCTTCGTTTATAGTCTCTAATTTTTGAATTTTAACAAGATTTAGTTGGTTGATATCTTTTTCTAGATTAAGTTTTTCCTGTTGAAGTTCGTGAACGAAATTCTCTAAATCGTTTTTTTCTTCCACTGTCATGATAAAATTCTCCGTGAGGAATAAGATTCAATGGGATTATAATCACCATTATATGTATAAGATATTATTAGTTGATTAATATATTAAATTTTTATATGAAAAAAGATAGTTAAACGGTCATGATTTTTTTTGGTGTTAAATAAGACAAAGAAACATTAAAAAATTTTACGAGAAATAGTTAAACCTATTGCTATGCCTATGAATGATGCTTTCCAATTTCTATTATTAGATGATTAAAAACTAGTGTGAGATTATATGATAAAAATCGTTTACGATATCAAAGTTTATAGGGAAGGTCTAAGAGATATTGTTAAAGAAGATGATGTTGTAGTGGAGTTGGGATGTCATGTGGGAAATTCAACTCGCATAATATCCCAGATGGCACCATATGGTAGAATTATATCTCTTGATAAAAGTTCCCAGTCAGAGGAGAAGATGCAAGAACTTACAAAAGAAGAGGGAAGTTTAATAGAATTTATTAAGGGTGATGTTCGACTCCATGAAGTTTTGGAGGAAGTAGCTGAAAAAGTTAATAAAATAGGGGGTTGTGATGTCCTATCAATTGATCTGGGTGGGGGTTACCATCCGGACACTGCATTTAAAGTTTTCTTCATTTGGTCATCAACTTTAAAACCTCGTGAAACCATAATTAGAAATAGAGGCCTTTTAGATTTCATTCACTCGTCAACAAGCTCTGAGATTATCAATTCCAACTATGGGTGGTTAGAGTCATGTGGCGATGATGGTATCCCCACTAGATTAAAAGAATTAAAACTCTGGTCCCCTAAACTTTAAAAAGGAGGGTGTTCATGATAGGGAAAAAAATCAGGATTGAAAGAATAATCAACCGAAAAACTGGTAGATGTGTTATTGTTCCAATGGACCATGGAGTTTCCGTTGGACCTGTGGAAGGAATAGTAAAAATGGCTGAAACCATTGATGAAGCTGCCAGTGGCGGGGCCAATGCAGTTATAATGCATAAGGGAATGGTTGGTAGTGGTCACCGTGGTTACGGGAGAGATATTGGATTAATTATTCACCTATCTGCCAGCACTGCCCTGGGTCCAGATCCTGATCATAAAGTACTGGTGACTTCTGTTGAGAAAGCAATTCAGATGGGTGCAGATGCAGTATCAGTTCACGTAAACGTGGGATCAGAGATGGAACCTGACATGTTAATGCATCTAGGTAGTATTTCTGAAATCTGTGATGATTGGGGCATGCCCCTAATTGCCATGATGTATCCCAGAGGTAAAAAAATCGATGATGAACACCACCCCGATGTGGTGAAACTAGCATCCCGTGCCGGTGCAGAACTGGGCGCAGATATTATCAAAACAAATTACACTGGAGACCCTGATACATTCAAAGAAGTGATTGATGGATGTCCTGTTCCACTGGTAATTGCAGGAGGACCTCGCGTGGAAACTGACCGTGAGCTTCTGGAAATGGTGAAAAATGCAGTTGATGTTGGTGGAGCTGGAGTAGCAATAGGCAGGAACATTTTCCAAGCACCATCCCCCCATAAAACTACTAAAGCCATTGTTGAGATTGTTCACAATAATTTGGACGTGGACGAAGCACTTAAAATTCTAAATGGATAAATCAATACCATGAAATTACACTATTTAATTCCATTGAACTATAATATTCCCAATTGAATGAATAGAACATAAGGGCTGTTATTATATCAGAATACTCCGTGACTTAATCAAAACAATGATATGACGGCATGATGAATCTGATGAAATAAGTTAATGGAATGATATTATTTAAAATTATGATTAGAAGGTTATAGTTATGAAATTTGCATGGGTAATGGCTGAAGGTAATGTTTGGGATAAAAAAAAGCAATTTATCACCACTGCATTAGAATCAGGTGTAGACCACATCGTAGACTTCACAGATGTGGATAACATACGAAGATTAGGTAATGTGAAAATGATTTCTGACACTGACGGTTCGGACATTGTAATGGTGGGCCGTAACAGTGAAGGAGATGGCACCCTTAAAATACCTGATGATTTATCTGAATCAAAAGATCTTGCTGCTGTGAAAAGATTAAAAAGAATGGATAAAAAGGTATCAGCCTATGTTGAGATCACCAGTAAAAAACATGAACAACTAGCCAGAATATTGGGGCAATATGCTGATTATCTCATTTTGATGGGTCGAGACTGGAAAGTTATTCCCTTAGAAAACATAATAGCCGATCTACAGGGAGAAAAAGTGAAAATTATTGCAGCAGTATCTGACTATGATGAAGCTAAAGTGGCCCTGGAAACTCTGGAACATGGGACTGACGGAGTTTTGCTATGTCCACAAGAAATTAGTCAGATAAAAAAGGTAGCTGAGTTAATTGGGAAATTGCAGAGTGAAAGTTACCAGATGAAAATAGCCACCATTACCCGGGTTGAACCAGTTGGTATCGGTGACCGAGTTTGTGTGGACACATGCTCTATGATGCATTTAGGAGAAGGTATGCTAGTAGGTTCATACTCACAGGGACTGTTCCTGGTGCACAGTGAATCGATGGAAAGTGAATACGTTGCATCACGACCTTTCCGGGTTAACGCTGGGCCAGTTCATGCCTATGTTATGACTCCTGGTAACAAAACCAAATACCTTTCTGAACTGGAAACTGGAGATGAAGTGCTCACCGTGGATCAGGAAGGTACCACCAAAATTGCCATAGTGGGTCGAGTTAAAATTGAGAAAAGGCCACTAATGCTGGTGGAAGCCGAATATGATGGAGTCATCCTGCGCACCTTGCTCCAGAATGCTGAAACCATCCGTCTGGTAACCGAAGATGGCCAACCAAAATCAGTGGCAGAACTAAAATTAGGAGACAAAGTAATGGTCTACTTGGATCCCAATGCACGGCACTTTGGAATGGCCATCAAAGAGAGTATTATTGAAAAATAATAAAAGAAAACCTTTTATATATTTTTTCAACCTTTTAAAATCCCTTAAAACTCCCCTCATACTGCAAAACATTGAATTCAATTAATTTTTTTATCTAAATTACATTATTCAATAAATAATACTGGTTTCCGAATTGACCATAGGATAATTTTCCATTTTTATAATTCCAATCTTGTTTTAATGGCAATCAAGTATCGTTGAAGAGGGTTTGCATGGTGTTGAAATACCAGATACTGGTGGATAAAAAAAGGAACTAAAATTTCAAGGAGATACTTGTTGCATATCTGCCTTTTAACACCAATTTTTAATCCCAAAACAAAATTGGTTAAAACCAAAACTGAATACGAATAAATTAAAAAACATTGGTTAAAAAAAATGTTTCAGGAAACTCATAATATCCATCCTGATTTAACTTACTCTGAAAAGAATAGAAACTCCAGAAGAGAGTGTAGATACAATAAAAAACCTTATTATTTGATAAAAAAAATAATAATAAATTGATAAAAATAAACTGATGAGATTAAATGGGAAGACTTACCTATAATGTGATTATGGTGATAAAGTGAGAGTATTTTTAGCAGTTGATGTAGATCGTCGATTATCATACAAAATACAGAAGATACAAAAAGATTTGATGAAAACTGATGCACCTTTAAAGTTAGTGGATTCTGAAAACCTCCATTTCACCTTCAAATTCTTCGGTGAAATAAATCCAGAACAAATTCAACACATTACTAGTATTACTGAGGAAAAACTAGAAAATTACCAGTCTTTTCCTCTCCATATTAAAGGAACTGGAGTTTTCCCTCATCCCGGCTATATGCGAGTGGTATGGTTGGGAATTGAAGACCCAACGAACTTTTCACAACTTCAGAAAGATTTAGATCAGGAATTTGCCAAAATGGGATTTAAAAAGGAGCGAAGTTATACTCCTCATCTTACTATTGCCCGGGTGAAAGGTTCGCATAACAAAGAACTCCTAGCCAGTAAAATAGAAATGTTACATGATATTGAAATAGGGCAAATGGATGTGGAAAAGTTAGTGTTAAAAAAGAGTGAATTAACTCCTGTAGGCCCTATTTATACAGATATACATGAATTTTTTATTTAACACTTTTCCCTTATTAGGATAAATTCCAATTATTGTAAGGGATAGTACAATTTTATTTGCAAAACGTGAAAAAAGTAGAATAGAAATGATTTAGAAATAAATAATACGATTGAGGTATTATAATTGATTGATTTTAAAACAATTCTAGATGATATAGAGCCTTCTGCAGATAATGAAAAGAAGGTAAAAGAATTATCAAACAAAATAATTGATATTATAAATTCTACCGCCAAAAAAAAGGGTTTTAATGCCGAAGCAGTTCTCCTTGGCTCTGTTGCCAAAAAAACTTGGATTTATTCTGATGATTATGATGACGTAGATATTGATATTTTCATCAAATTCCCACTCAACACTTCTCTAGAGGATCTCAAAGTTCAAGGCATGAAATTAGCATACAACTGCATCGAACAGATAGGTGGAACTTATGAGGAGCGTTACGCATCACATCCCTACTTATCAGGCAATATAGATGGCTACCCCGTTGATTTGGTACCTTGTTATGATATAAGCAAAGCAACACAATTGAAATCCGCAGTTGATCGTACAATACTGCACACTGAATACGTGAAAAAAAGTTTGAAAGTGGGCCAGGAAAAAGAAGTACGACTTTTGAAAAGGTTCATGAAAATGGTTGGCACTTATGGCTCTGAATTCAAGGTTGGTGGATTTTCTGGTTACCTATGTGAGTTACTCATTATCAATTACGGTTCATTTCTAGAAGTACTGCGAAATGTTTGGACTGACTGGAAACCTGGCTACCAAATAGACTTGATGGAATACGGTACATCTAATCTTTTTGATGATCCATTGATTGTGGTGGATCCCACGGATTCGAACCGGAATGTTGCAGCAGCATTGACCCTGCAAAAAATGGCCGAATTCCGAGTTGCAGCTGTTAATTTCCTTGAAAATCCCAAAACAGCATATTTTTACCCTAAAGATATTACGTTGGATAGGCGAGCCTTGAAGGTTGAATTTGATAAAAGAGATACTCATTCTATTGTTATTACTTTTTCAGCTCCGGATATTCCTTCTGATGCTTTGTATCCCCAAATAAAGAAAACAGAAAATTCTCTGGTTAAGATTTTGGAGACTGGGGATTTTAGCGTCTTAGGAAGTGATTGTTGGACTTGTCAAGGTAGTGATGATGGCGAAAATCTGGTTTTTATTCTTTTGGAGATGAACACTTGGCATCTTCCGGGTTTTAGAAAACATTTTGGTCCTAAAGTATGGGATAAAGAAAATGGGAAAAGATTTATTGAAAAACACCCAGAATCATGGGTTGAAGCTGACCAGTGGGTGACACTAATTAGACGTGAACATCAAGATGCAGAGTCACTTATTAAAGGAACTCTCACAAAAAATGGGATCAGAAATTTAAGAGTTGGAAAACATCTGAAAAAGAAAATCCTGGATGATTATCATTTAATGAATGTGGGAGACCTTTTGATTAAGGGCAAATCAGATGAAGAATTGCTGAAATATTTGTACTGCTATCTTCACAAATATGAGTTGTTATTTAGATGAAATGTTTTTTTTAAAATCTAATCACAACTGATTTTTAGGATATTATAAAAAAAATAACTTAATTTCTTTTTTATTCTCGCTGAAAGATTTTATTATTCTTTTAAAAAATCGTTTGTCAATTACTAATTCCTTTCATAAACGAACTGGGGAACTGCATCTTGAAATGGGTCGAATGTCTCTAGATTCTTAATTTCTGTAGCTATCATACTGACACCAGAGTGGATAGAGGTTGGTAGTCTTAATATCCTTTTAAGATCTATAGAAACCTTAGCATCCACCAGGGTGAGATTAAGTGAAGCAATACCTTTAACCAGTTTATTATACCTAATAGGGCCAATATTTTTCCTGAAGATGCCCCACTGATTATCTTTTAATAGGTCCCGGTGTTTTATGACTGCTTTGAGAATATTCTTGTTTACTCCATCAATTTCTGTTTCCAGATTTACTGCTAAAATTGCTTGTTTCATTCGATTGGTGAATACTTGCGGATAACCAAATGGGATGGTAAAGTGTTCCAGATTGTATTTCATCCCGTGGCTGGAGTATTCACTACGTGGAACTTCAGAGCCAACTAAATATTTAACGATCTGGCTGCGTACATCACTGTCTGCACCCATAACCAAATCATCCAGTACCCTTATGTGATATCCTCGGCCAGAATATACAACATGAATATTTGATAGTCCCAAGTCACCTTTTATAGTATCCACCAGACCATGAACAATATCTTTTGCTTGATTTAAACATACTTCACAGACATTACTACAACCACAGGACCTTATGGGTATATCTTTAGCATCAACATCAAAAACTAACTCTGCTTTTATCCACCCATCCCTTCTCCGAGGCTTATGATATAATGCTACTGAGGAATATGCCGCAAATGGTGCACGGTACCTCATAAATTTTCTTAAATAATCTGTGTTTTTAAAGACTCGGTAACGGTCATTTGGCCCCCTTCCCATATGATCAAAACCAAATTCGCGTTGAATGAGTGATTCACGAATATAATCCGGTATGTTTTTAACATCCCATTCTTCCCGATAATACTGGCGACGTTCATTAGGACTAGTAGGCTTTAAATCCATGATCAAACCTCTCTATTATTAGGATCGGCTGCCTTGGGCTTGTTGTGATCAGTTTCCCCTTCTCTAGAAACTCCAGTTTTATTGTGTTTGTCAGCATCTCCCCTATCTGGTGCTTTAGAACCTTCAGGTTTTAAATTTTTAACTTCCCATATCCTGCGGTTATAATAGCTCAGAGGATTGCCGATCTTTTTACAAAGATCGTCTGGTTTACATAGGTGGGGAAGGTGTAATTTAATCTTTTCACAACTCATAGGCGTGTACCAAGTTGTTTCACCTTCATGATCCAACTTAAGCACACTATGCATTCCAAAACCCAACTTAGCATTAATATTAACCTTTTCTTGAGGTTGATCATCAAATAATGGAGGAACACATCGTTGAGCAGCCTCATAAATCAGTGGCAAAACTTCATTTTCAGTTATCTCCAGATTAGGATCCTGATCAGAAACACGTTTGGTGATGTTCATCCTGAAAACATCTGGATAGAGGCGAGCATATGAAACAAATGGAGTCATAAATAGTACAATCCCATCATTTCTGCCCCCAGATTTAATCCCTTCCAAAGCTTTTTTCACACAAGGAGGAAATGCGTGATGATTGAGTGGTCCGGCCTTCAAAGGCCCCCCTCCACCTCCCATGGATCCGTAAGTTTGACTTTGCATTGGTCTAGAAAGAACTTCTGCAACCTCTTCAGCCAAATCCAACAATATAGGATTAGGTTCAACCATTTTTTTAGCCTTTTCATGAACTTGTTTAATGTAATTCTCAGTTTCCTGCATGATAAGCTTGATCATGATGAGTTCTTTAAGTTCATCACCAATTAAAAGCTGGTACATACTCTGAGGATTTCGATGTTTGATTTTTGATCCGAATCTCTCCATAAAATCTTCCTGATCGAGTATTAGCTCCCCTTGATCAAGTATAAGTTCGGTGAGTCTTATTTTACGTGAGCTTAGAAGTTCTTCAAAGAATGTCCAGTGCACTTGATCATCATTCAAGTACATTTGGAGGGATTGCCCTACCAGTTGCCGGCCTTCATCTACATGTAGTTTACCCAATCTCTCCTTAATCAAATCTCCCTGAGACTCCACCATAACTCTGGTTTCGCGAGAGTTCGGGCCAAATTTAACTCCTATAGCTTGACATAATAGATAAAATGAAATAACATCATATTTAGTTATTTGATCATCTGATAAATATGCATAGGCCCTACCATTAAATTCTCGTTCATTTTTTTTCTTAACATACCATTCGATACGTTTTAAAGCAAGTTCCAGAAAATTAGAAGGTATTTCACTATCATCTGCTATTTCCTGTGAGGGGTTGTGAGTGATAATACTCCTTAGCTGAGGAATATCTTCAGATATACCTTCAAAACTACCCAGTTCCCTTACAACATCTTTTCCTTCTGAGGATAGTGGGTTTAAAAAAGAAATGGAAACCATACCATCTATCTATATCCAGGGCATTTTAATAAAATTTACTAATTAATAACATGGCATTTTTTAAAAATTTCAAATAAAAAAAATAGCGGGGTTGATTCTTGGTGAAGGTGACTCAAATTACTTGGATTAATATTTAAAAAAAATTGTCCTAAAAAAAAATTAATCAAAATCTTCCTTGAATTTAATGGTGAAAGTGGTACCATTATCTACTTCCATAGTAATTTTTCCACCGATTTGGTTGGTTAAGGTGTTAACTACTTGTAAACCTAAAGATTCTGTGTTTTTATAATCTAATTCTTGAGGAAACCCTATTCCATTATCACTGACAACTAATTCGAATTGATCATCTTCTTTAGAAAAATCTACAATGATCATGCCAGACATATCTTTAGGAAAGGCATGTTTCATAGCGTTTGAAAGCAATTCATTGACTATTAAGCCCAGTGGGATTGCATTGTTAATATCCACCTTGAGATCATCCATATTTTCCATTTGAAGATCGAGTTTTACGCGATTTTTATCAGTCATATATGTGTTGTAAAGGATATCCGCCAGATTAGTGATGTAGTCACCAAAGTTAATGGTTTTAAAATCTTCAGACTTGTAAAGACGTTCATGGATTAGGGCCATAGATTTAGCTCTGCTCTGACTTTCCCTGAATAGACCTAATGCCTCTTTATCCTTAATATATCGTGATTGAAGGTTTAAAAGGCTGGATATGACCATTAGATTATTTTTGACTCGGTGATGAATCTCTTTAATCAGCAAATCTTTATCTTTAAGGGCTGTTATCAATGAGCTTTCAGCTCGTTTTCGCATTAAAGACTCAGAAATTGCTACAGATAATTTTTCCATAATTTCTTGGTCTTTTAAATTGTATCCATCTTCCTTATTAGCCAGACATATTGCACCAATAACCTTACCACCTTGCTCTAAAGGCACCCCTAAAAAGGAGGTTATGCGAGGATGACTTGGTGATGTTCTTACACTAGATTCATGATGGTGAGGATCATTGGTGAAAAATGATCTACCATCCCTAATCACTTTACCAAAAAGACCATGTTCTTTCGTACCATTGGGAAGAACCCCATTTTTCTTTTCAGTAATAAAATATTCACCCCAACCATGATCCGAACCGGATAAAGTGTTCAGACCTCCTTTAGAATTCAATTCAAGTATCCAACCAAATTTACTGTTGGTTATTTCTTTACAAACGTTGAGGGAACTTTTAGATACTTCGTGCTCATCTTCTGATATCAATGATTCTTCAAATATTTTATTAATTCCTTGCAGTGTTTGATTTTTTATTTTGATTTGCTCTTCTGTATTTTTACGTTTATTAATATTCCTAGTTACTAAAACAATGGATTTAAACGTGCCGTCCACGTCATAAATCGCGTTACAACTTGATTCAACCCAAAGATTAATTCCATCAGATCTTTTGATCCGGTACTCTATATTAACCGATTTTTTATTATCAGGAAGCTTACGAAGTATATCTAATACTTGGTCCACATCTTCAGGATGGATAAAATTTTCAATTCTCTTTTTAATAATTTCCCGGGGATTATATCCACTCAATTGTTTTAATGAAGGACTGACATAAGTTATGATGCAATCCGAATCGATCTGAAAAATAACATCTGTCATTTTCTCTGTTAATAGTCGAAGCTCCTCTTCTCTTTCTTTTGACTCGACTTGGAATAGTTTATATTCTGTAATATCTCTTGAAATGCCTAAAACAAAATTTGTTATGTCATCCTCCTTTATGGGAATCAGTGATGTGTTCAGCCATCGCTCACCAGAAGATAACACGTATTTATGTTCTTCAGAAAAAGGTTCACCTGACTTGAAAACATTTTTAACATTCGTTTTCATGTATTTAACCAATTCAGAAGGGAATGCCACTTCTAATCCTTTGCCAATGATCTCGTCAGGCTTCAAACCAACCATTTTAAGAGCTTGACTATTCAAATAGACATAATGCAGATTTTTATCAAATAAAAATATACTATCTGTTGATGCCTCAGTAAGAGTCCGATACTTATTCTCACTAGTTAATAAGGTTTGACCTATATTCCAATTAATAATCACTTGAGAAGTTGTGTTAGCTAAATCTTCCAGCAGGAATTCTGAATCGGAGTCTAAAACTTCTTTTCGAAATAGTCCCAGAACACCAATTGGTTTTCCATCTTCAGAGCCGAGTACAAAACCATAAAAGTAGTCCAAACCAAGATTTCGTACCCACTCATCATAATTAATTCGAGGATCATGAACTGCGCGGTTGATAACAAAGTTAAAATCATCACTTGCGGCTATTCTCCCAATTTTATAACTTCCCATTGGGATTCGTCTGTGATAACCATTTAGATCTGCATATCGTCCGGAACTGGCCACCAGATGAAAGCATGATGATCTGTTCTTACATTTGTGAGGTTCTTTAGTGATTTTAGCATAAATGCATCCCTCATCACACAGATCTGCATTTTTGAGTAGCCATATTCTGGCAATATCGGCATCAAACATTTCAACTACGTTATCAGTGATGAGTTTCAGTTTTTCTTCCAAAAACATTGATTTTAGTAGCTTTTCTTTTAAATTATTTAAATTTAGGGCCATTTTTTCTTTTTTTCTGAGTTTATTATTTAATTTCCGAAATTCCTCAGTTTGATTTTTTATTGCTTTTTCCGAATTATTCTGGAAGTTTTTATAAATATTTATATCCCTAATTATACTTAAAACCAGTTTTTGACCATTTAATTCAATTATTTTTGATTGGATTTCTACTGGTATTTGAGATCCATCTTTATGATAATGGCAAGTTTCATATTTGGCCTCACCAGTTTCCATTAATTCTTTCAAATATTGATCAATTGATTCAGAATATTCTGGAGCATCCAATTCATGGATGTTCATGTTCATTAACTCTTTTTTTGTAAAACCAAGCGTTTTATAAGCAGATTTATTTACGTAAAGGAAATTACCCTTAAAATCTATAACCCAAATAGAATCTGATGCAAAATCAAGAAGTGAGTTTTTTAGTTCCAAATCAAAAAGGGTGGACTTTTCAACATCCAACGCTCTATTTAGAGCAATATTTTTATTGTCTGACGAAATAGGCCTTTTTTCATTATTTTTATCAATATTATTATTTTTCAATTCAAACCCCTCACCACTCAAACTTATTAATGTAATACTAACAATTATATTCGGCCCCCTATATAAAATTTCCTTTTACCAACAATAATAATATGTGATTACAATATTCGGGAACAGAAAAATTACATAATTTTCATCCAATAAAAAAAATATATGATAAAATCTTATATAGAAATTAAATAAAAACAACTACTATTCTTTATCATTAACTTTGATGAGTTTAAAGCTAAGATACAAAAAATCTATTAAATATATTATATTCATTGATAAACAAGCTATAGAATTCCCATATTACGTTTCACAAGTTTTTTTAAGGAGGAATAGAGTTTGAATAAAAATTCAAGTTCAAGTAAAGTTTTCATTACATGTGCACTGCCATACGCCAATGGGCCATGCCACTTGGGCCATATGCGCTCCACATACATACCAGCAGATATTTACGCCAGATACAACCGTATGAAAGGCAAAGATGTGTTATTCGTATGTGCTACTGATGAACATGGAACACCCATCGCTGTTCAAGCAGAAAAAGAAGGAACATCACCATTTCAGATAGCCAGTAGAAATTATGAATTAATAAAAAAGGACTTAGAGTCTTGTGACATTTCATTTAACAATTTCTCCCGAACATCAGACCCCCTACACTATGAAATATCACAAAATTTCTTTTTGAAGCTCTATGAAAAAGATTACATTTACCCAAAGACCATTGAACAACTTTACTGCCCTGAATGCGACAGATTTCTCCCTGATCGCTATGTGGAGGGTATTTGCCCCCAGTGTAATGCTGAAGGTGCTAGGGGAGACCATTGTGAAACTTGTGGCCGGCACTTAGAACCTGTTCAACTGGTGGAACCTTCCTGCCTCATATGTCAGTCACAACCAGAAGTCAGAAAGTCAAATCAGTACTACTTCCGTTTAACTCACTTCCAAGACCAACTCAAAGCAGTTATAGAAAACAACCATGAACTCCCATCCAATGTTAGAAACTATGCATTACAATGGATCAACGAAGGACTGAAGGATTGGATACTCACCAGGGACATGGATTGGGGCATCCCTGTTCCACTGGACGATGCTGAAGGTAAAATAATATATGTTTGGGGGGAAGCTTTCTTAGGATACATCTCCTCAGCAGTGCAATGGGCTCGCCAAAAAAACACCAAATGGAAACCTTACTGGGATGACCGAGCCGTTCACTTTATTGGTAAAGATATCATTTACCATCATAGCATATTTTGGCAAGCATTTTTGCTAGCATATGGATGTAAACTACCATATAACATAATTGCCGGAGAATATTTATCCTTAGAAGGCCATAAGATGTCTACCAGTAAAAATTGGGTTATTTGGGTTGCTGATTTTGTAGAAAAATTTAACCCAGATATTTTGCGGTATTATTTAGTGGCTAACGCCCCCCTAACACGGGATACCGACTTTTCATGGGATGATTTCCAGCGCAGAGTCAATGATGAACTGGCAGATGTAGTCGGGAACTTCATGCACCGTACATTCTCCTTCACCCACCGATTTTTCAATGGAAAAATACCAAAGCCTGGTTCTCTGAATGAATATGATCAAAAAGTAGAAAAACAAATCAAAAAAACACCAGAAATAGTTGGTCAACATATCGAAAATTTCAATTTCCGAGAAGGTCTCAAGGAAATAGTAAAGTTAGCCAAAACTGGGAACAAATATTTCAATGATCAAGAGCCATGGAAAGCTGTTAAATCAGATCCACAACGAGCTGGAACTTGTATTTATCTATGTAATCAATTGGCAAAAGTCATCAGCATTATTATTACTCCTTACCTCCCTAATAGTGCAACTGAAATGAGAAAAATCTTCCAGTTAAATGATGATGAAGATGACAACAAAGGAACTGTTCCCATGTTTAACTGGGATGAATCGGCAGTGTTTATTGAAGTAGGAACCCCGATTGCTAAAGCAAAACCATTATTTGAAAAAATTGAAGATAAAACCATTCAAAAAGAAAAAGATCTGTTGTATAAGAATTTAGAGGAAAGTGAACCTATGGAAAACCTTATCAGTATTGAAGATTTCGCTAAACTTGACTTGAAAATTGGTAAAATCATTGGCGCAGAAAAAGTGAAAGGATCAGATAAATTACTTAAACTAATCGTTGATGTGAAAGATAAAAAATTGCAAATTGTGGCAGGCCTAGCCACCGAATACTCTCCAGATGAAATTCTCAATCAGAAGGTCATTGTCCTGGCAAATCTTAAACCAGCGAAACTCTTCGGCATTAAATCGGAGGGAATGGTACTGGCAGCTGAGGATAGTCTTTGCCTCCTAACCGCCCCTGATGCAGATATTGGTGAAGGAATAAGATGAATGAATCGGTGCTAATTGGGAGATCAGAACGTTTTCTGGAACAAATAAAGAGAAAAGAAATCTCAATCAATGATGTTCAATATCCAGAGAACTTTCTTGAAATATACAGTTATTTTAAAACTAATTTGGATTCTCTACATGAAATGAGGGAAAATATGGAGATTAAGGGGTACACTGCCCCTTATCGTTCCATAAAGACATATGGACGCCCTCTTTCGGGGGAAATGAAAGCAGAAGACATGTATGACATTAGTAGGCACACTAAATATTTCAGGATGAATGCAGCTGCTAAAAAAAACATTTTAGATCGGGTAAAATCTGCGATTAGTTCTCATAAAATTGCAATCGGACATTTAGAGGAGTTTGCAACCATAGAATGTGATTCTTGTCATCGTGTATATCGAGGTCATGAACTCTCCACCCTCACCAAAAAAGTATGTGAATGTGGAAAAGATAGTTTCATGTTGCACCAAAATGAGGAAGGAGTTTATAGACTGGATATAATCCCCTTTTTACCCCTTTCTGGAGATTATATGGTTAAATTATCTCAGCTCAGCCCCAGAAGTAGGGAAGCTTTTCGGAGTATGGTTCGTATCTTAAAACAGGAGAAAAGGGGAATAGTCAAAACATTGTCGTTAGTTGTTAAAATAATGGAAGATGGTCATTGGGTGCGTAAAAGGGTTACTATTGATGCCGATGATGAAGTAAATTATGATAAAGAAATACGTAAGCAGTATGGTTCCAATGCGCGTATTGAAATGATTCAGTTCCATCGCAAAAAGCCATCAATTATTAATGACAAACAAGTGCAAACTGCACTTTCTCTGGGCTATGTTAAATATGCGGAAAATCAGATTCATCAATTTTTACCAGATTTACTCCAAAAAAAGTTACAAGACAAGAGGAAAGTTGATGATTACCAAGAAGCTCTTGAGCTTGCTCAAAAAAAAGCAAGTATGTTTGAAACTGAAGATGAACTTGAAACCTTTAAAAATGATTTTTTAAAAAAAGAACTCCATGAAAAGGGATTGACAGATGCCAATGGAGTTCTGGATGAAACTGTCCTGCAGGATCTAAATGACAAAGAAACCTTTGAAAAAACGATTTTTCAAGAAATTCCGCGTATATACATACTTTGGGACCTTTTACATTATTATTTAACCACTTCATATGATAGGAGAAGCAAATATTCTGGACCTTTTCCTTATCTTAGACCAAATTTAGATTCAAATCAACTTAAAGCTTTTGATGACTTTAAGCCAGATATTGTAGAGATTATGGATGTTTATCTCGGAGAAAAGATAGAATATATATCGAACATGGGACAGGTATTGTTAAATAAATTTTCAGTGGAAAAAAGAATGAAAGGCCTCCACATGCAAATGGGTGTGGCATTAGGGGCTGCAATACTCTCAATAGAAGGGAATTTGCCTGTTGAGAGAACAGCCGAACTTTTTTCCATAGAACTCAATGAAGTGGAAAAAGAGAAAAAAAATCTTCTAACCCTCCAGAAACCAGTATCCACCAAAGCAAAAAAGTTTATGGAACTGGTTAAAAAATAGTCATCAATGGGGTAGTTTTTCTTGAAAGAAGAAATTTATGTTAATAAACCTTTGTCATTGTCTAGGATTCTGGAAATTCTGGATAAATACCCTAATTTGAAGAAAATAAGTTGTCCTCCCAGTTTATATTCGCGGATTTCTCCAAAATATCTTCAAGCCCTTGATGAATTAAATGTTAAAGTTGAACCAGTGAAAAAGAAAGGGCGTCCTAAAAAGTATCATGACAAAGAATCAGACACAGTGGAATTTCTCTTAAAATCAGGTTATACTCCTCAGGAAATTGCTGAAAAACTCCAATTACCCCTTAAAACCGTTTACTATCTTAAAGATTCTCCATTAAAACCGGGTAGGAAAATAAAATATGACCATCAACAAGTTCAAAAGGTCAAACATCTCTACAAAAATGGTGTTTCTGCAAAAGAAATTGCTAACAATCTCAAAATTCCCCTTAGAACTGTATATTTTTTATTGAAACGGTGACAAAATATGGATCCTAATCTCATTTTAATATATCAAAAAATCCTCTTAACATCAGGTATCTGTGGATTGGTAGCTTTCTTTGTCACTTTTTTGAGCATGCCTCGTCTTATTAAGAAACTGAAAGCTGCCGAAATCGTTGGAAAAGATATTCATAAACCATCAAAGCCACTTATAGCAGAAATGGGCGGTATTGGAATCTTATTCGGTTTTATTATCGGAATATTTCTGGGAATGTATTTTTATCCTAATCTTCAGTTCCAGCTAATCATCACCTTACTGGTTATACTCCTGGTGGGTATGGTGGGTATGGTTGATGATCTGGTGATGCTTTCATCTAAAGAAAAATTGATCCTCCTATGGCTAGCTGGTTTGCCCCTCATCTGGATTGCACCCCCTAATGTTGGAATAATATACATGTTATCAATGCCCATAGCTGTATCCATTGCTGCTAATCTTACTAATATGTTAGCCGGATTGAATGGTATTGAATCTGGGTTGGGTGCAATAGCCATGACCTCCCTTAGTATTGCTTGTGTTATCATGGGCAAATACGATGTGGCTGTGATAAGTATGTGCATGTTAGGTGCTCTTCTTGCTTTCTTATACTACAATCGTCATCCTTCTAATGTTTTTCCTGGGGATGTGGGAACCTTAATAATTGGTGCAACAATTGTGATGGTGGCATTTATTGGTAGAGTTAAAATTATTGCATTAATCGTCTTAATTCCCAATATTGTTGACATGATACTGAAATTTTATAGTGCAGGTGTAATGGAAAGACAAAAACACCAACCTACCCAGGTTAGTGAGGATGGAAAATTAATGGCTCCTGAAACAGGTTTTAACTCGCTTATTCGGTGGATCCTTAAAAAACCCATGTCAGAAAAAAATGTGGTTATCATAGTATGGTTGATTGGAATATTTTTTGGTGCTATTGGTATTTTCATGGCTTATATACTAAAATCCAGCATGTTTTAAGTGAAAATAATGATTTAAACCAAATGATTAAAGCAATGATTCATTCGATAGTTGATCTAATTTTTTGTCATATACATATAACAAGAATGGTGGTGTACAAAATATTCCACTATTAAAACCAATAATTGAAAGATCATTCCCAGCGCACGTCTGTTGTGGTGAACACATAATTATTGGAAAAAGCAGGGTTAAAAAAAGTGTTTGTAAGATTCTCAGTATGGAATGTTTCACATATTTTTTTACGGGCATAAAAATTAATTCGGTCACCCATACAATTTCTATCAGATTTATCAGTGCAATGTGGTGATGAGGCGTGAATTCTCAATTGAATCTTTGTTTTTCGATATTTTTGGCTGAAACCTTGGTTAATATAATCAATTTTTAAAATTTTAACACTGGCAGGATTAAGAAGTCTAACATGGCCCATATTATATTCATTAAAGGCGTCCATAGGGTATATTGCAAGACCATCCGAAATAGAACCATCTAATGCGCCGGTACGAGAAGCTGTCATGGCTTGATTTAACTCATTAGAGTCTGCAAAGCTAATTACTAACGAAATTGTAATGATTAAACTAAAACCAACCACCATCATAAATTCAAAAGGAATCTGTGCTCGAATATCATCAATAATTTGAATTTTTATCATTACATTCCCTTCTTACTATTTTTACAGATAAATCTACCACATCTTTCCAAATATCAATCAAATTAGGAAATTCCAATAACAACATCAACCCTCAGATATGGTCACGGCGTGGGAATTATTATTAACCTTCATATTTCGAATTATGTAACTTTTTTTAGGAAACATGAAAACCGAGGTTTGATTGGTAGTATAACTGGTGATTCTTTTCCTGTAAGAAAAGGAATGACCACGTCTTCCCCCCACCATTACCAAAACGCCTGATTGATTCACTTTAACCAGATAATTAGATCCTTTCACACTGGAAGGCATTTTTATCCTTATTTCATGACCTTCCCCATTAGAATACACTACTTCAATGATATGTGCCACTTTTTCAGAAATTAAACGAGCTTCGGCTAATTGTTCAGTTTTTTCAGTTGTCATTAATCTTCCTTCTGCGATACTGATAATACTGCTGGTTATAATCAACAAAAATAGCATGGATACAAGGAAATCCAAATTAAGACTGGCCAACTGATCATCGATAATAGGATCATTCATATATATAATAACGTATTACTATTATTAATACTTAATTAAACAATATTAGGAGGTATTTAAATGGTTTTAAATAAAACTTTGGAAAATGCAACAGACAATTTAGAAATCGATGCGAATAGTTTTGACCTTATGGTCACGTTTAAGGAAGGTATAGGCGGATATTATCCGGAAATAGAAGGAATGAACGAGTTAGAATTAGCATTAAAAAATATAAAATCATATTATATCAAAGAAACTGAATTTTATGATGTTGTAACTTTAGATATGACTATTGAAGATGCATACAAACTAATCCGTGAATTAAATAAATCACCGTCAGAGTTCATACGAAAAGCAGTTCTTATAGATGCAATTGTTCCATCAACAATGAACCAAATTATTGATACTGCAATTGAAGTCGCATCAATAAAAGTGAGCAAAAAAGAAACATTTTCAGTAAAATGTGAACTAAGAAGCAAACATCTTGAGTCTCTTGGTGAATTGATAAATGAAATCCCAAGTGGAGTATGCAAGAAGTTAAATCTGGAATATGTTAACAAAGATCCGGATTGGATCATCCTCATTGAGGAGTTGGGAATGAAAACAGCAATAGCCATCCAACACCCAGATGAAATCTTTATAAATTAATAAAATTCCAAAAATCTTCTTTTTCTTCTTTTTTTAGCTACTAAATTATTCTAAATGCTTTTATTTATTAACGTATAGGTATTGAAAATGAGATTAAAATGTTTTTCTCCAATTATTTACTTAAAAATATTTCTAATATTATAAATCAATATAGTATAACAAGAAAATGATAATACAAGGAAATTTTATCTACAACTTAAAGGAATCAATTAATCATATTTGTATGTAAAATTATGGTGAGTGTTTTGTATGTACAAAATTTTGCTGTTTAGTGGTGGATTGTATAAATACGATCTCCTGGTTGAACACGTTGATGATGTAGGAGGATTGATTATTCAAAAAGACAGCCTACAAATCTCCCGTAACACTTCATTTCTCAGAGAAGAAATTAAAGTGCTGCTCATCATTCCTTCCAATGAGATTTCCAGTGTTAGATCCCTGGCTAAAGAAATAAAAGGTGAGATAGAGGAATTGGAACTTGAAGAACCAATTCGTGAAAAACTCCTTAAATCTCTAAAAATATATGATATCCTAAGCAAATCAAACTCATGGCTTAATAAAGAATCCATTGAAAACAGGATAGACGAAGAAGAAGAATTAACCAGCAATATAAATGCTAAAAAAAAGGATGATATCCCCAAAGTTGAAGAATGCCTGGAATTAATGTCAACACTTGAAATTGTGCAAAGGCGCCAGAAGAATAATGAATTTGAATATTGTATTGTATTGGAAGAAAAAAAATAGCATACTCCAAAAAAAACTATTCAATTAAAAAAAAAAACAAATTTTTAGGATTTACTTAATACATTCAAAGAATTAACTAATGAATCTACATGTATAAACCATGAATTTGTAAGGAGAATAAGATGATCAAGGGAGAAACCCTGGTTTTTATTGGAATAGCTGTGGTAATTACTGGTATGTTACTTACGTTTATAGGAACTGCCATATTATCATCAGGAAAGAACAATAACCAAGAAAGTAATAACAGCAAAGTTAGTACGGGTGGAGTGATATTGATTGGGCCAATCCCCATCATCTTTGGAAATGATAAGAGTATGATCGCCGTGACTATATTGGGAGCTATAATTTTAATGGTTATAGCCTACTTCTTATTTTATAGAGGAGGTCCTTAAAAATAACCTCTTAAAATGCGTTTGGAGAATAATGATCTACAAATCTTACATAATACTTTTCAACGAATTCAACTAAAGATAATGCGAAATGATCAACCATGAATTTTGAATTTAATATAAGAAAACTTAAGAAAAAATACATTATTGCATTACCGGCTTTAGCAGCACTCTGCATAGCACTCATCCCAACTATGAAATATTACTGGCCTATGGGATGGGATATAATATATCATGTGCAGTACGCTCAGGTTTACACTCAGTATGGATTCACTCTTAGTGATCCTCAACTGAATGCTCCTTATGGGAGGAAGATGGCGTATCTACCCCTTTTCCATCTCATAATAGCGGGTATTGGAAGTTCACTCAACGTGGACTATTTCCAAGTAGCCAGATTCATGCAACCATTGTTAGCAGTTTCAATAGTTTTATCAGTTTCTTACGTTGCAAGCAAATTTTATGGGGAACTGGCGGGGTTGGGGGCAGGGTTTTTGATCTTGTCCAGTTTTCTGGCAGGTAGGATTATTTTGCCCCTCCCAGAAAATTTAGCACTGATTTTCATTCCACTCTCAGTATTCCTTTACTATCGATCTTTAAAAAATGAGAACTTGAAAAACGCATTTTTTGGAGGTATTCTGTTTATAATAGTGATTTTAACCCATCAAGGAGCCACATTATGCCTCCTATTAACAATTGTGGCTATAACAATTTTGGAACTTTTGGTATATCGAAATATTGGGGTTTTAAAGAATTTCACAATATTCTTCTTGGCATTAATATTAACCATAATACTAGGCATAGTTTATCTCCAAATTACCAATCCAGCCCTATTGCATAACTTTGTAGGTCATGGTATAACTAGTGTTACTGGAATGAGCACCTCCCTCCCTATAAATCGGCCTCTGGGACTATTTAGTTATCTGGGAAATTTAGGCATTTTAGTATTGATTTTTTCTCTTATCGGAGGCATGTCAATTCTTAAGAAAATTCAAAAAAAGAATATCAAAAGAAAAGACTTGATAATACTGGTATGGATAGTTACCATGATCCTTCTAAGCAATGCTTATTTGTTCGGGATAAATGTTATTTCATACCGGGTGCTCATATATCTCCTGATCCCCCTTTCAATACTAGGAGGACATGGCCTAAGCATGGTTTATCAAAGAATAAAAAATGATAACAAATTATCATCAAAAAATGTGCACACTATACTGTTAGTGGCTTTTTTATGCCTGTCATTAGTTAGTGGCATTTTAACTGTCAAAAACCCAAAAATTGGAGTTTATGGCGTTAAAAACCAAGCAGGATATGTTCAAATCGCCCCCCCTTCTAATGCTGAGGTTGAACTAGCTAATTGGTTTGAAAACAATGCTGACAGCAGCCGTTATGTTGTTATTTCCAACAGGTTTACTGGCATGTTCCTGGCAGCCGAAACAAACATGTCTTTCCGTGAAGGCTTCCAGTATTTTTCCACCAATAAAAACGTTGTTATAGAAGAAAAATCAGTGAAAAGCAGTACATTTGCAAATTTTAAGAAAGCAAATGTTGGTTATGTGGTTTATGATAAAAGATTGGTAATATCTCCTGAAGAAAACATTCTAGCTCTGCGCTTAATAGATACTGAATTTTTCCCACTGCACTACTTCACTCAAGACATCCATTCCAACATTAATCGTATAAAACCTGAATTTTCAAGAGTAGTCTACGAAAATCAAGATTTTATTGTATGCGAAATTAAGTGGTAATCCATTTTGGTAGTATGGAAACATTATTAAGGGTAAATAAGTTATATTCAATAAATAATATATTTGATTAAGTAATATTTAAGCCAGTGACCTATTAATGAACTAAGTAAAATAAGATTTAAGTTTATACAAAATGTGATTATAATGAAAGTTTCTGTGGTTATTCCTGCTCTTAATGAAGAAGGAATTGTTGGAAAAACTGTTAAATTAGTGCCTAAAGAAAAATTAAAAGATGCAGGATTTGAAACCGAAATAATAGTGGTTGACAACGCATCTGAAGATAATACTGCTAATGAAGCAAAAGCAGCAGGTGCAAAAGTTGTTTATGAAGGAAACAGGGGATATGGGAATGCATATCTTAAAGGATTTAGTGAAGCATCTGGTGATATTATTGTAATGGGAGATGCCGATGGAACCTATCCCTTCGATGAAATGACTGAATTCATCCAACCCATTGTAACCGAAAATGCAGATTTTGTCATGGGCTCAAGATTAAAGGGTGACATTCGAAAAGGAGCCATGCCCGCATTACATAAGTACATTGGTAATCCTTTCCTGACTTGGGTGTTGAATGCTTTATTTTCTACAGGAATATCTGACGCTCACTGTGGTATGAGGGCCATGACGAAAGAAACATGGAATAAATTAAACCTCCACACTTCTGGAATGGAATTTGCTTCTGAAATGGTTATAGAAGCATCAAGGTTGGATATAAAAATCGTGGAAGTACCCATAACTTATTATCCTCGTGAGGGCGAATCAAAACTTAGCTCGTTCTCTGATGGTTGGAGACACCTCCGTTTCATGATGCTTTACAGGCCAAGTCCTTTTCTCCTAATACCCGGCGTCATTGCATTCGTATTAGGTATTAGTTTAACTACAATTGTCTGGTTGATGGGACAGTCACGAATGCATTCCCTGATCTTGGGTGGTTTGATGCTTTTGGTTGGATACCAGTTGCTACTATCCTGGATATACTTCTCAGCATTCGGAGCCACCTATGGATTTTCCAGTAAATCAAACATTATAAATAAAATCATGAACTATCACTCTTTAGAAAAAGAACTTATTCTAGGAGTTTTTTTCCTGGTAATAGGAATAATACTTGGTTTAAATGTTTTAAACAGTTGGAGTACAGTTGGATTTGGAGCGTTGTTTGAAATTCAGAATGCCATCTTAGCTATGATCTTATCGATTTTAGGTATTCAAACCATTTTTTCAGGAATGTTCTTGAGTCTGTTGTTACTGGAAAAATCAAAATAAGAAGCCAAATTAAGGTTTTATTTTTATCAAATTTTTGTTTTGATATAAGTCCTTAAATTAAGCCCACAT
>DUPR01000032.1 GCA_012838205.1 Methanobacterium sp. | reverse complement strand
CGGAGTGAATTGGCTTGCTTCATTAAATCTAAAACATTGTTTCCCTGAACATTTAACAGAGAAACTATTTCTTCTTTGGATAACATTTTTTTTATCCTTCCAAAATCTCCAGATTGATTTTTAAGTGCACAGATATGATTTTAATAAAATCTTTGCTGAAAAATAGTTGTAGTGAAATATCATTCATTGTTTCAGATAGCTGTCATCCTTCCAAAACAGAAACAACTAGTTCAACAAACATAGGCCCCATACCACTTTTATCCTTCCACAAAATCAAAAAAATAGCAATATCATCTAAAAGACCCATCCCATAGTCTGCATGACAGTTCATGCTTTCGAAAGATTCTTTAAGGCGATAAATTCCATATACATCAGTTTCTCCTTGAATTTCAACATGAGAACGGATTTGCTCATCTAAAATAGTAATGATATCTGCTGTTTCATCTGAATACATGTCCAGATTCTTAGCTCCTAAACCCTTGAAAACTTCAGAAATAACAGAACCAAGTTCTTCTGGTTTTATCCGCCGACGTGATCTTCCTCGAACAATCAGTAATTGGGAAGTGTCCATTGCTGCTTTAGAACCATCAAAGGCTTCTAACTCTCCCATGATCTGTCCAGCAATATTTCGGCTTTTCAATTAGTTTCCTCCAAACCATTAATTATTTCTACTTTAAGTTCACCCATTGTGGCGACTTTTTCTGCAAATGCATTGTGACGGTGGATGCTCTCCTCGTTTATTTGCCGTGCAGTAATGAGAGTGTCGTCTGGCAGGTGAGAAAATTCTTGAACGATTTTTTGTAACATGTTTCGCACGCAGTCTTCCACGAACATGGGATGTTGATGAGCATGTTCAACAACAGCGTGTTCATCAGTCCTCTTTAATAATTCGCATACTGATGAACTCATCGAGTCCTCAATTATCCTAATAAGATCTTCGCCCCTGATGATCTGTTGGGCAGGAACTTCAATCATGATGCTTCCCCTGCCTCTTTGATTGTGAGATGCGAACGTAACCGCTTCCAAGACTTTTTCAATAGTTTTTTCATCTAAAAATTCTTGAAGCTTCTGTTTAGAACTTTCTTTTATTGTTTCCTGTGCACAGGGACACACAGTCATTCCAACAACTTCTGCTCCAATCATTTTCCTTATAACAACTTCATCGTCATTACGATAGCCAATGGCATCAGCCATGATATTGGTCATTTCTTGTGTTCGGTGTTTAGTGACTGGCGACTTTTTCATGATCATAAAGTCACTTTTCATACTAACTTCTGCCCTTTTAGCATATTTATGTTTTTCAAGAAGCAAGTTGACGATTTCAGCACATAATGACTCTATTTCTACTACGTTACCTTCAACAGCTTCTTCTAAAACTTCACTGATAGCTTCCGGATTTCGTGACATATGAATTCCTCGCTGTGTGCTGGGAAGATCCACATATGCATCGAAGGTGGGTATGAGAACTATGGGTCTTTTCTTATCTCTTTCAATTTTTAAGAGTTTTTTAACCCCTTTGACCCCTACTCTGGTGAGGTGCACGGGGATGGTAGGTGATTTTTCCTGAGTGTCAGGTAAACATGGTGGTTCCAACTTTTTTCACCCCTGAGTTCTAACAAACGAGTTTTTTTTTTATACATTCTCATTATTATATTTCTCATATAAATTAGGGAATATAAAAAGAGTTGTATATTTTTGTGAGATTTATCATTTTTTTAAGGGATTGGTTTTTTTTCCTAAAAGCAAAATCACATAGCATAACATTTTTTCATGATAACGACAACTGTTCAAGGGATTGTTTGAATTCAACCGCATCAACATCTTTTAATTTATCTTTCTTTATAGCAAAAGCTTTATAAATATTATTAGCACGTTTAACCAGAAGTTCGCCTGATTTATCTTTTTCAACCACTACTAAAATATTTTCACAATCTAAATCTTTCATTTTACGGTTTATATCATTTTTAACATGGGATATTTTCTTTTTTATAGGTTCAAATGCACTTTCTGGAATATTAGGGTTGATAATACGCATATCCTCTGCTTCTAATGGTACTCCTGCCACAACAATCCTTTGGGGCTCTACTCCCCAGCGGGCTAATAATTTTTTGAAGTTTCCTTTAGTGGTGAGGAAGATGTATCTTTTCGAAAGATTTTTTACTTTTTCTTCAACATTTTCTTTCTCCAGCACTCCAAATTCTGCCAAAATTTCGTCAATTTTATTTCTAATCTCGATTAGATCATTGCAAAATTCTTCAGCATCATCCTGTAGTAAATGGTGACTGGGGCGGCTGGTGTAGATGAATTCTTCAGTTTTTATAATCTTATTTAAAATCTCTTCATAGATAGCTGTATCAATTTTTCCTTCCTTTGGATTTTTTAGTTTTTCCTGGATTTTTGATGATTTTCCAGCTTTTTTAAGTAGTGATTGAGCTTGTTTGATCCTGTTTCGATGCATTTAATCTCCTCTAATGTTTATTGGATAATATGGGGGTGATGAAATTCATAATTGGCATTTTATTATAAATAATATTTACAATGTGAAAAATGGTGAAAAAGTGTCCTGGATTTGTTTGAATATATTTTTTGTTTCATTTTTCATGTGATGGTCACTGGATAGTTGCAATTTTCTTTCATTGACGCTTTTATCCATTAACACCTTTATCATTTTCAAGTTGGACTGGGCCATGCCATGATTGGTGTAACCACCTTCCAAGATAAGTGTCATTTTTGGGGTAATTTTTTGCATATATCCGGCAATCCATGGGTAAAAATTATCATCTAAAAGTAGACTAGACAAGTGATCTTTTTGGTGTCCGTCAAATCCCACATCCAGATAATAAAAGTCCGCTTTGAACTGGTTGCAAACTGGTTCTATTATATTTTCAAGCACATAAGTGTAATCTAAGGTTTTTGAACCAGGGGGCATAGGTATATTTATATTAAAACCTTCTCCTTCCCCGCTGCCAGTTTCCCCTATAAATCCCTTTCCAGGAAAAATAGTTCGGGGGTCTTGGTGTATTGAGATGTAAAGAACTTTCGGGTCATTGTAAAATATCTCTGCAGTGCCGTTTCCATAATGAGCATCAATATCCAGTATGAAAAATTTTTCAAGAGCATACTTTTCCATCATATATTTAATTGCTACTGCTAGATTGTTGATTAAACAAAAACCCATGGCCCTGTTTGGTGTGGCATGATGCCCAGGGGGGCGTGCCAGGGAGTAAGCAAAGTCATATTCTTCTAGAATCAGTTCTGATGCTTTAATCGCACCTCCTGCTGCTAATTTTGCAATTTCATAGCTTTGAGGCGAGGCATAAGTGTCAAAGTCCAGATAGCCTCCACCATTTTCAGTGAAGGTTTTTAAATTTTGTACATGTTCTTGTGTGTGCACTCGCAAGATATCTTCTTCATTGGCCGAGCTTGGTTGATGAATATCTATTTTATCCAGCAAGCCTTCTTCTCTGAGAGAATTCATTAAAACTTCGAGCCTTTCTGGGTTCTCCGGATGGTTTTTAGTTTGATGCTTTGCGTATTTGGGGGAGTGTACCAATGAAATCACACAAAAAACCTCCAAAGGTATATTTGACAAAGATATGCTATTTAAGTATCTTAACTTATCTACAACATTTTACTTGAATTTAAGTCTTCTTTAACAATATTTAGCACGGTTTGGGTGTAAGTTCTCTGCACATCTGGTTCTTTATGTAATTTTTTAATGAATTGGTCAAGTTCAGCAGTGTCTTTAAACCGGGCAATGAGTATTGCATCGAATTCGCCTGTGACATCGTACATGCAGAGCACATTTTTATGATAAGATGTCATGTCTTCCCAGTTTTCTAGAACTCCTCCTTTAACTTGCACCCCAATGATGGTGGTGAGGTTGTAACCTAATTTACTGTGATCAAGTACTGGGGCGAATTTCTGTATCACTCCATTTTTGTTTAATTTTTCCATACGATTGTGGACTGTGCCTATGGAGATATTGAGGTCTTTGGCAATTTTTCTATAAGACATTCTACCGTCTTCACTGAATAATTTAATGATTCTTCGGTCGATGTCATCAAGTTCTACCGGACTATTTTTTTTTCTTCCTTCTTTCATCTCACTCACTTATTAATATAATCATTGTTCATAATTATTATAATTAGGCAGGTCACCATACTAACATTGATTTAAATTGTTAGAATAAAGTTTGCATAAGTCAGTTTCAAGTGATAAGAGGAGGTTTAAAGGAAGAAACCACAAAAATGTGATAAAACGAGTTGGTAAAGGAGGGCAAGATTGATGGTAGGTGTCGGTTTTGCACCAATAAAATTGATATGGAACCCAATATGAGAAATTATGCTCAAAAATCTGAAAACTACGTTCTATAAGGAGTTGTGTTTTTAGGTAGTAAAACCACTTGTAATATTCGTAGTTAATAGTAAATGGAATAAAACTTTCGATGCCTTTTATTAATTTTGGCATATATTGCTCCTTTTGAAAAAATATTGTTGCTTTAAAAAATTCATCTGGGCCATATAAAATTTATTCAATATTAATTTATTTTTTTGGTTTTTTTCAAATATCTATTTTAGATCATTTTTCAAAAAGACCAATAAACAAGAATTAATCACAAGTTAAAAAAAAAAATAAAAAAAAGAATTTTTTTAATATTAAGCGGTTTCAGCTAAGGCATCTGCAAATAACGTTGTTATAGCGCGGGCTCCAAACATATAACAGAAGGACATAGCAAGTGGTATTGTAATGATCATGCCGATACCAATCAATAAAGCTCCTACAATTCCTGCTACCGCCATTATCACTGCACATATTAATGCAATAACGATGTAGGTTATTATGTATTTTCCCCAGCCGATTGTAGATATGTAATTTAAGATTTCGCTGAAGCGGAAGGCAGCACCGAGATCACCATCATAATATGCCAAGTTAAGTATTGCAACGATTTCTATTAAGCCAACTATAATCGCAGCTACAATTAATGCTGCATATGAAGCCATCATTGTGGCTAAAAGGGCAGTTGAAGTCGTGTCCACGTAAGTTGTCGTTGATGCGGGGAGTATTAGGCTAATAATAACGCCTATAATCGCTGAAATTATCCATATAGGAATAGCATATACAATTCCTACAACAAATACTTTTAAACCATCAATGAACAATTCTCCAACTTCATCAAAATCTGGCAAATCGTCCAAACTAGCTAATGTGCCTTTTATTATTCTAATTACGTAACCTATCCCGATGAAGTTAACGATTGGTATTATAAGAATTACTGCTAAAATTATAATTTTTGTCCAATCAGATGTGGGATATTTTACGGAATCAGATACTATTTCTCCAATTTCCATTTGTTTTACCTCCAATTAATTTATTGACAATTCATTTATGTAATTCATTTTATAAAAAAGTTACAGGTGGTAATCAAAAACCACCCAGTTTTTGACTGAACCAGTATTCAGCAAATTGAGACAATATTAATAAAATATTAATAAAATGTAATTGAACTGTATCTATTTTTCTAGTTTGTATCAAAAAAATAGAAGGATGATAAAAAGAGGAAACGAAGGTTTTTTTTATTCAGTCATATTTCCACATTAGATGAGAAGAACAAAGCTGCTGATCTTGCATAGAATATGCATAGGAAGGGGTAAATTACTAAAATTCCAAAAATTATCCCTAGTAGTGGAATTAAGTTCAGAAAATTCGTGATTATGCAGCCAATTAATCCAATGATAATCATCACAATGTACCATATAAAATATTTTCCCCACCCAATCATGGATGGTTGTTCTAGAATTTCCCTGAATCTAAAGGCCGATCCCAAGTCACTGTCATTTAAAGCCATGTTAACAATAGCAATTATTGCTATCAGTCCAAATACAAAGGCTAGAATGAATCCAATTATGGACACTCCACCTAAAAGTGCAAAAAATATAGTAGGATCGGCCATTCCTGTAATTGATACAGAAGCGATAGAAGCCCATCCTCCAATTATTATAACCAGGGTTGGAATTAAGAAATAAATGAAATTTACAATAAACACTTTCAAACCATCCTCGAACATTTCGCCCAACATTTCAAAGTCCGGTAATTCATTGAAACCGGCAAGTGAACTTTTCAATATGCGGAAACAGTAGCCCATTACCATAAATATTGGAATTATAATTATGAAGCTGGTTAGTAACATAATCCCCAGTATCAACACTTTAGTCCAGTCTGTTGATGGAAAACTGATGGAATCTGATATAATTTCTCCAATTTCCATATTATTCACATCCATTTTGGATTATATTATTAATATATGCACTTCAATTTATATAAAATTACTATTTTGGAGTTTTCACACGAATAAATAGCATATTGGAGCATCATTATGCACAAAAAAATCCTATCTTATTCTGGATTATGTATCTTAGATAAATACAAAAATGATGAATAGGGCTATATTCGAGTCAAATTATTCAGTGTACGTCTTTATGAGCAATTTTAAGGTTAAAGTAACAGACGTGGATTGTAGTAAGATTAAATAGGATATTCAGCAAATTATCATGAACTCTCAATGAAAACTGCCAATATCTCTCCAGCAGTGACAAGTTTATGGCCTGCGGCATTGAAAACAGGACAATAAACCATATTTTGTAGTTTCCACAACCAATGATATTAATTCGTTCCAATATTTCGTTGAATCGTATGTTGCAAACTCACTACTACTAATAATGGGTCCTATTGGTTATAGTTATATTTGTAATTATGCTCTTTACAAATGTCAGTGTTGCAACAGCAAAGAAAAATGCCAGAAAAATACTGTAAACATAGTTTCTACAGAGTAAGAGGTTTTTTCACTATTATCTATGAATCTATTATGTTATTTTATGATTATTTTTTTTGTTCTGATTTTCAAAACTTGACAAGAACAACAGGCCCAAAGCTCTGGCGAATAACAGATTAATGTAGGGATAAATGGCTAATATGCTAATAATTAGACCTAATATGGGTATTAATCCAATTATAATGGCTGTAACTAACATGCTTAAACCGATGGTTATCATCACCACATACCACACAATAAAGTCTACCCAGCTAATATTAGAAATAGTGTCCAATATCTCTTTGAACCGGAATGCTGCCATGATTTCTCCATCATAGTAGGCCATGTTTGCCAAGGCAATGGTAAAGAAAGCTCCAAAAATTACTGCCATAGCTAATCCCAAAAAGATTAATCCCCATGTTAAACTCAAAGAAAACGTGGGATCTATCGTACTTCCAGCATCCTGAAGAGCCATTAGTGAAGTGATTGAAGTCCACAAGCCAATGAATATGAAGGCAAACGGGATGATAAAGTAAGTCAATTGCACAACAAAAACCTTCAAACCATCAACAAACATCTCACCCCATCTTTCAAAATCAGGAAGATTGTCAACACCATCTATGGACAATTTCAGAACTCTAAATAGATACCCCATGGATAGAAAAGCAGGCACAATTAAAAAGCTGATTAAAAATAATATTCCCAAAATCAACACTTTTTTCAAGCTTTTTGAGGAATATTTCGCTGCATCAGAAGTTAAATATCCTATATCCATATATTAACCCTCAAAATTGGCACAAAACCAATGTTCATTTTAATATATCTTTGTTCATTTTTATTAGTTACTATCTATGCTGATGAAACTAAATTATGGAAACTTAAGGATTAGATATTCAATTTAATTTTTTATTTACCAGAGAATTTTTTTATCAAATATATTATTATTTGTCCGGCGAACCAGTACCTTAGATTAATTATACAATCTTGGCCAAAATCATGGAGAAAACACAAATCTTAAAAAGTAATAATAATGATATATGGATAAGAAAAATAACGTCAATCCCTTAATGTTTTCTAGAAAAGATTCATGAATTTGGGTGTGTCAATGAAATGGCAAGTATTATTATTAGCAGTCCTGGCGATATTTGGAGGATACCTTCTTATTTCAACTGCTGTGGGTCCATTTGAACCAGTGGGTAGACTGGGCTTCGTAAAACTTGCTAACCCTGACATGTTCCCCGGACATCCTCATTCTCAACTTTTAGCAGAATATGCTAAGGAAAGAGGTTCTAAATGTGCTTTGGTTGTTCATTTTGCAGGAGATTCTGGTTATCATAGTTACATGGAGGGTGATGTAATGATAATCGAAATGGCATTAATTGACACCAATGGGACTGGTGCTGCTGATCCCACAAACTATGATGATTCAATAAATCTAGCACTATACGGACCACAGGAGGGTAGGTATAAATTTAAGGCAGATAACATGGAATTTAATAGTTGGAGCGAGGCACGTCAATATATATTGGATTTAGCTGCTCGAAATGGGCAACAAGGACCGATACCCATGGTATGGCACGGAACTGCCCGTTCAGGAAATCCTATATTTATCCAAGGTTGCGGGTTCCCTCTTTATTTTTATATAACTTGGCAAGAGTACGGTAGATTTGCCGCATATTATTACATCATTAAGGGTATGATTGTCCCCTATATCAGCTTACCCTACCGGAATTATGAACTGCTCCACGCTCCTGAATTACAGTACTATTACACTAATCACATGCTTGATTATCGATAGGCTGAATCAAGAGTATAATTTACAAAATCAATTTATTTATGAAAAATTTTTTAGTTGTTCAAAATCCTTCTTTGGGAATTTCTATTAATATTTAAAATTATTTTTTCAATTAAAGGCAATGGTGCATCAGTCTTAACACCGTTAGGATTAAAGTGGGTTTTGTAAACTTGGTATCCTTCTTCTTCAATCAAATTCATAGTTGAATCAAGGGGAGGGGCACTTGTTTTCAACTTTTTACAAATAACATGTAAGTCATAAAATGTAGGGGGGGCATTCGCCTCCTCATGACACTTTTTTAGGAGTTTTAAGACATTATTTTTGGTGTTCAGATTTAACTTAGGTGCAGTGTTTAACATGCTCAAAATAAAATCAGAATCTTGAATTTTACCAATCCATAATGGTCCACTAAGATCCCACCTTTCTTCACATTCTGGACACTTAATGGGTATGCGCGGAGTTACTCCTCTAAAAACCTGACGATTAAGGCATTTGGGGCAATATGCGATATAACCCATGTTTTCTAATGATTTATCAGTATTTTCAGCTCCTTTTCCTACAATGGCATAGAGGCGCATGTAATGTTCGGTGCTATGGGAGAATTTGAACTTTAAAAACTTTTTATACTTGGAAAATGTGCGGCAAAGGAATCCTGCCAAGATCCTAATACCGGTTTCATGACAGTACTCATTTCGTAGTGGTTTTGAACCATACTTCCTGATGCAAGGTTTTTTATAGGTTCCACAAAGAGCTGAAGTATCGGTGGCGGTAATACAAATTAGTCCTCCTGCCTTCAAACTGGAAGCAGCTGATTCTACATATGGTGCGGGAGTTCCAAAAGGATCAATATCCACCACATCGAATTTACCTCTACAAGTACGCAGAAGTAAGTTGGCCTCTTTCCTACAAACATTCACATTGGTCAATCCGTTGTTGGCAATGTTTTCATGGGCAAGTTCAACTGCTATTGGGTTTAAATCATTCACAACGGCCATTGATACTCCATTTATCTCTTTAGAGTATCTTATGCCTCGTATGCCACTACCTGCGAAGGCATCACAGATGGCAATATCCTGCTCACAACTTTGACGGTACACTGATAAAGCAGCCACTGATAAGTCTCGGTTAAGTTCCATGGCAGGATTATAAAAAACAGGAGCTTTTGATGAAATTTTTTCATATTGGGGAATTTTAATCCGTACTCGGCCCTCATCAATAAACAAGTAGTCCATTTAATAAACCTCTATTCATATTAAACAAGTAATCTCTTTTCATACACTTCTATTCATTATCTCTTTTTTAGACTAATTTGTACATTAATAGAATTAATTTTCATTAATCAATTAGCAATTAGGCGTTCCATTTATATAATGAATAATGTATTATTATACTATATTATTACTAAAGAGATTAGAATCTTGATGTTAATGATTTAAATCTTATATTATTTTGGATTGGTATCAATGGAGTAAAAATCATGTCAGAAATAACTTTTTTGGATAATGCGAAAACAGGTAAGAATAACTGGTGGAGATATGTTATCACCATTGGTTTATCGGCCGGTGTAAGTTTTATTGTCACTTTAGTTCTCTTTATAATGTTTATTGTACTATACATAACTTTATCGCCCATAAAAACGAATGCAAACTTTCTTTCAAGTGTTTCGGACATCGCATATAATCCTTTCTTTTTGATAACGATTACAGGTGTTCTTTACCTTATTTCTGCCTTTATTTTTTATGTTTGTGTCAGATTTTTGCATAAAAAAAGGTTTTTATCAATCATAAACGCAGTTTCTGGCTTTCGTTGGAAAATGTTATTTAAGGGAATGGGTTTATGGTTATTAATCCTATTTTTATTTAGTTTACCAGAATTAGTCTTTAGTCCTAATAGCTATCAGTTTACCTTTGATCCCAAAAATTATGGATTTTTACTGGTTTTATGTCTTTTAGTATTCCCTATTCAAGCATCCTTAGAAGAACTTGTATTTAGAGGGTACTTAATGCAAGGATTTAGTTTGCTAACAAAAAAACCATGGATTCCTCTTTTAGTTACTTCGATAATCTTCAGCTTGATGCATTATTGGAATGGAACTGGAAATGTGGCATTGGCCATCGTGATATCTACGTTCATTATTGGCTTTATGTTGGGTATCATAGCTCTGGGAGATAATGGCATTGAAACAGCAATGGGTATACATATTGGAAACAACCTTTATGTGGCACTAATATTTAACTCGGCAGATTCAGGATTACCAAATGTGCCATCCTTGGTCACATCCCAACCAACTGATCCTTTTGCAGGAATACCATTCATGGTTGTCATGGCTTTATTAACAATCGTAATCCTGTTTTGGAATCGAAAAGACGATTTAATTAGAATATTCCATAAATAAAAATTTAATTCTTTTTCAATTCTTTCTTTTTAATTTATTTTCCATGATGAAGGTATGTTTTTTATGTTTGATCAACAAACGAAAAGTGGATGAATTAATGTGGAATTTAAAAATTGTATATCTAATGGTGTTTGAAAAAATAATGATACTAAATTATGATATAATTTTCATATAGTTATCAGTCAAAATTTCAAGGTGATATGATGATACCGGTTGCAAAACCCCTTATTGGTGAAGAAGAAATTAAAGAAGTGGAAAAAGTATTAAAATCAGGATTTATAGCGCAAGGCCCGAAAGTGGCTGAATTTGAAGAAGCTTTTGCAAGTTATGTTGGTGTTGAACACGCTGTTGCTGTAAGTTCAGGAACCACGGCCTTACACCTTTCACTTCTTGCTGCAGGGGTTAAACCAGATGATGAAGTTATAACCACTCCCTTCAGTTTCGCAGCCACTGGTAACTGTGCACTCTATGTTGGTGCTAAACCAGTTTTTGTTGATATAAACCCCGAAACTTTTAACTTAGACCCGGAACAAATTGAAGGAGCTATTTCAAAAAAAACCAAAGCAATAATACCTGTACATCTATATGGTCAACCAGCACAAATGGACTTGATAAATCAGATAGCCCTAGAAAACGATCTTGTGGTGATTGAAGATGCAGCCCAAGCCCATGGGGCAATGATTAAAGATCAAATGGTAGGATCCATGGGGGACATGGCTTGTTTTAGTTTTTATCCAACCAAAAACATGACCACCAGTGAAGGTGGAATTATAACCACTAATGATTCTAATATGGCTGATATGGCCCGGGTTTTAAGAGCTCATGGGGAAAAAGATAGGTATCAACATGTAGTTCTGGGATATAACTTTCGCATGACTGATATATCGGCAACTATTGGATTAGTTCAACTAAAAAAGCTAGATGGATTTAATAAAAAAAGAATAGAAAATGCAGAATATCTTACTGAGCACATAAAGGATATGTCTGGCATTCAACCGCCTTATGTTTCTCCAGAAGTCAAGCATGTATTTCACCAGTACACTGTGCGTATTAAAGAAGGAAAAAGGCATGATTTGATGGAATATTTAAACCAAGAAGGAATTGGAACTGGTATTCATTACCCCATTCCAATATACGGGCAAAAACTCTATCAAGACATGGGCTATGATGATGTTTGTCCTGAAACAGAAAAAGCCACTTCTGAAGTTCTTTCCCTTCCTGTTCATCCTGATCTTTCCATAGAAGAACTCGAAAAGATAGCGATTTCATTAGAAGCAGCTTCAGATAAGATTTTTTAAAAATTAAGTTTCATTTCAGTTTTTTTTCAACTGATAGAACCTTATCATCCATGGTCTTTTCACGATCCCTACGATCATCTATTTTGACACTGGTCACCACCCGATTAACACCATCTCTAAAAACTGCTTCATGAGCAACTTTAAGAGCTTCAAAGAGCTCATCAAGATTTTCAGTTTCCAATAGGGTTCCCATGCCACTTAATTTATATTTAATTCCTGTTTTATCCAGAGCAGCAACAGCAACAGCAACATATTTGCTTAAACTTGTTTCAGAAGTTCCGATGGGGATGATGGTCAGTTCTGCTGATATCATATCCTTATTTATGTTCAACTGTTCATATAATTTTTATGAAACCTCTGGAATCCAACAACTTCTGCTTGGAACTTGAAAAACGGGTGAAAAATACTATAAATGACTATGAACTTATCAATGACGGGGATAAAGTTGCTGTAGCTCTTTCTGGAGGAAAAGACAGTGTATTAGTGTTACATATTCTTAATAAGCTTTGTAGGGAATCTGATATTAATTTTGAGCTTCTGGCTATTACAATTGATGAGGGAATTAAAGGATACCGTGAAAATGGTATTAAATCAGCTAGAAAAAATGCATCTCAACTTGGTGTAGATTATTATGAATTATCACTGGAAGATGAGTTGGGACTCACCATTGATCGAGCTTCGAAGTTTTATAAGACGGCTTGTATTCCCTGTGGTGTTTTCAGAAGATATCTATTAAACCGCACCGCATATCAATTAGGTTCTGATAAATTGGCAACTGGACACAACTTAGATGATGAAGTTCAATCTTTCCTTATGAGCTTTGCCCGGGCAGATGTGAGACGGTTTTCCAAATTTGGGCCCAAACAAGATCGTATTCATCCTAAAATGGTGCCAAGAATAAAACCACTCTGGATTATACCTGAAAAAGAGGTTGGTAAGTGGGCAATTCTACAAAAGGTTGATGTTCATCTAGCTGAATGTCCATATGCTCATAAATCATTGCGTTCACGACTAAAAAACTATTTAAACAATTTAGAAGAAAACAAGCCAGGCACTAAGATGAAAATGCTGGATTTTTTTAAAAAAAGCATACAAGTAGATAAAGGAGAGGTTAAACTTTATGAATGTCAAATATGTGGCGAACCATCCTCTGCTGTCATATGTAAAGCTTGTGAAATCAGTGATATTATTAAAAAAAAATACTAAATTAGATAATTTATAGAGCTAAGTCATGATTCGCTTGCTAAACGGGTTACAGTGCCAAAACCTTTACTTTTGCCTTCTCGAAATATCAGTTTTTGCCCTTCTTTAATTGCGAAGGGATGATATTTGAATCTCATTCTAATTGTACCAGTGTCTCCTGCTGATAAATATTCTTGTTCAATCGGCTTAAAGCAAGTAGTTTCTGCTATAGTTTCTATGTGAGTTATACATTCATAACCTTTCTTAATGGTGGTTGGGTGTACAAGTATAGCTACATCAGCATCAAATTCTCTGACTGCACGTGGATTATAGTCATGGTGACATATAATCATGCCTCTTTTGATTTCATTCATTTCAACACCAGTAATGGAAATTCCAACCACATCTCCCACATTTGCACTTTCTTTTCGGTAATGATGCATCTCTATGGTCTTAACATTCACTGGAACGAAATTACCAGAATTTAAAGGGCCTAAAATTAGTTTTTCACCTTTTTTCACAGTACCTTGTCTTATAGTTCCGCTCACTACTGTTCCCACACCAATAACTGAGTATATTTTGTCAATATACATCAAAAATGGTTTTTTCGAGTCTTCCACATGAGATGGAATTTTAATACGGGAAAAAATCTGGTCAAGGAGTTCCAACCCTTCACCACTAACAGGAGAAGCTTTTATAACAGGTACCAAATGATGATTCATGTGTTCTGTTAAAAAATCTGCATCTTCAATGTTTTTAATTAAGTAAGGTATTCTGCCCACTAATTTCAACAAGTCAAAGACTTCTTGTCGGACAGTTTCAATTCTTTCTGGGCTGACCATGTCAATTTTGGTTATCACCACTATCACCGGCAATTCCATGGCCAATATGATGCCTAAGTGTTCTCGAGTAATGTGTGTTGGGCCCTGTTCGGCTGCTACAACTAATAATCCATGACTCAACTTCTGTCCGACTATGCCTCGGATGGTGGTGCGGAGCCAAGGTTCATGACCAACTGTGTCAACGAAAGAAACAAGTTTATCACATTTTTCAACTAAAACAGCTTTTTCACGTTTATTAAGAGGATTTTTAATCCTTTTTGTTTTTCCTTTGCTGAATCCATACACTGCAAAGGAAAGGTCAGCTGACAATCCCCGCTCAATTTCATGTTTTTGAATGTCCAGAAATATTCTGGAACTTCCAGTTCCAGTGTCAAGGGATCCAGTGGTTAATGTTCCCACCAAGGTGCTTTTTCCATGGTCAACATGGCCTGCAACTCCTATGAGGAGGTGATCTGTTTTGTTATTTTGCAAACGGTTAATGACTACCTTTGCTACTTCTCCCTTCGGGGCTTGTTCGGTTGTAATGTCAATGATTTTTGCGCTGATTTCACTGGCAAGTTCACTTAAAACATGTATAGTTTCATCCATCTTTCTTTTTTCCAGTCCCAAGAGATGACCATCATCATCAACTCCCAAAAAATAAATGGCTTCACCATTCCCTTTTTCTAGACGGTATTTCATTTGGGATGCTAATTGCTGTTTACGTTCAGTTAAAAGATGTGTTTCAGAATTAAGGTTTTCTTTGAATTCTATATTTTTTCTCTCACCCTCACTGGTGAGTTTTGAGAAATTTCCATCATTCATAATTAAACCTGATGTTTATATTATCGGTTTGCATTGGTTCATATTATTATTATATCATCTTTTAATTGAACTATTGTATCTTTTAATTCTATAGTCTAGTAAGGCTATCTGTTGGCACAGAATTTGGAATTTAAAAAAGTAAATTATAATTAATTACCGTTCATTTGATGATTTAACTTCTCAAAGTTTGAAACAGATGATTAATTCTTGATATTGATCATATTTGATCAGCTGTGGTAAAGAAGACTCCACCATATTTTTCTTCTTGCAGTTCTTGCACTTTTTGGGCCGCTGTTAAGTGGTCTTCAGTTTTGGCTATTATCCTTCTTTCTACAACCTTTAAATTCTTCCCACAAACACATTTTTTACGTTTCACTCCTTCTTTAGCATAAATTGCCCGTCCACAGTCACATCTGAATATTAAGTACATTTATATCAGCCCATTATCATCATCGAATAAATATATGGAATTATCTTTTTCCATTTTTTTCACGTGCCTATTAATTTGTTTAGTAGAGGTAGGAAAACGTTAGTAATTGATAAAAAGAATCCGATCATGGTTCCTATATTGGCGCCTGCTGCTACTAGGAGAATTCGGAAAAGATTGTTATTCCATAATTCCTTAAAGCTTTCAATATCCGATAGTGCTGTAAGATCTTCCATTGAAACTCCTCTTAATTTTGCTTCCACTATACCTGCAAACCATCCCGCAGCCAGAAGAGGATGTATGGAAGTGATGGGGGCCACGATAAAGGCAACTATGGCTGAGGGTAACTTGGACCCTGCTAATAGTGACCCTAAAAATGCCATGCTACCAGTAAGGAGAACAAACCATATCAGCCCTCCCTGGATATCCACACCTTTTAAAAGTGCTGCGGCAAATATTAAAATAAATATGGCTGGAATGGCAAATAAGACTATCTTAGTAATGTTTATTCTTTTTTTTCCCAATTCCGTAAGCTGTTGAAGCGAAGGTAAATCTTCAGGATGTTCAAGGTTTTGATAGATCCCATCTTTATGGCCGGCACCAACAACTGCGACCACGTTACCGTCTATATCCAGGAGCTTCCGAGCCATATATGCATCTCTTTCTTTTACCAGGACTTCATAGGCGCGAGGAGACATCTCCTGGAAATAATTCATTACTTCAGCCAGAGTATCGCCCTCTTTTATGCTTTCAATATCTTCAATTGTTTCATCATCGTTAAAAAACGATGCAATTATGCTATACACGAATTTAGCCTTCTCCCAGAAGCTCATCATATTCAAAGCTCGT